>CAQBRY010000008.1:0-19072 GCA_948762645.1 uncultured Eubacteriales bacterium
AGAAGTAGGAATGAAACATAAAAGTTTACAACTTTTTATAAGTTTTCAGTAACGGAGAGAATATGTTAAGAGCAATAGAATTTAAAGATAAAAGATTTGAAACCAAAGATGATTATAATTTTTTTGATATTACATCTGATAATATGATTATTTTATGTAATAATTATAGAATAATGCATTTTCTTACTGATGAAATTATAAATACAGTTAATGGAAAAGCAGAATATAATAATTATGATTGTGATGAAAATGATATTGGAAAAGCAAAATCATTATTATGTTTTAAGCTTCAAAGAATAATTGAAATAAACGAGCAAAAAATTACATTGGCATTAGAACCATCAATAATTTATAAAGCAAATAAGATTTCAGATATATGGTTATTTGATTGTAATAAAAAAGATGGAATTTATAAAGAGTATATTTATCCTATAGATATTTTTAAAGGAAGTTGTAAAACTTGGAATAAAGGAAAGGGAAAAGATGAAATATATAAAAATATTTGTAATGGGCAATATGGAACTTATGATGGTAATTGGATAAAATAATTTTTTTATGTGGGTGAATTATGAAAAAAATAAAAGAATTTTTACTTAATAATAAATATGAAATATATGAAGATAAGTTAAATAACATAATTGAAGGGAATAATGAGTTTTTACACATTCTTGTTATGAAAAAAGATGAAGGGAAGTATCTTGTTAGAAATGCTATTGGATGTTATTTTGATAGATGGGCAAATAGCGGAACGGAATTTTGGGTAAATTCAGAAGATGAAGTTATAAAATATTTTTCTGAAAAAACTAAATGCATCACAGATGCCGTAGGAGAATTAGTTTATACAGTTATAGAAGAGTCTGAATGGGCCAATAGCGATGAAAAAATAAGAAAAATGATTGATGGATTATATTCACTTATTAAAGATGAATAAAAAAATAAATTGAATTTTTATTATGAAAGAATAAATTTGATCGTTGTAGAAAAGGAAAAATTATGAAAAATTTGAGTAAAGAAGAAAAACAAAAAGAAAAAGAAAATGGATTGAATAATATAAAAAGAAAAATTCCATATCTTAATACTCCATCATATTTTTTTAATATAGGTGATAAAGTAAGTTATGGTGCAATGAAAGAAAGTATTATTGAAGATATTTTATATGATGGGAAAGTTTATATTTTAAAATGTATTGCAACAAATAATAATTATGGCAATCCATATAATTATGAAACATATAGAGTTGCTACTTGGGTAGATGTAAGACCTATAGTTGGTGTTACAGATACAAAATTTTCGAAAAACCAAGATGTAAAATTAGACTTTTATAATTCTACAATAGAGAATTTGTTGTTAAAAAAATATCATTTTGGCATAGATTTTGAACCAGATTATCAAAGAAAATATGTTTGGAATCAAAAAGATAAAGAACTTTTGTTAGATAGTATTTTTAAAAATATTGATATTGGAAAATTTGTATTGATTCATATATCTGATGAAGAATGGCATAAAAGAGGTTTAGGCTATGAAATACTTGATGGTAAGCAACGTTTAAATACTCTCATTGAATTTTATGAAAATAGAATTGCTTATAATGGAAAATGTTTTAATGATTTGAGTGGAATGGATAAGATAACTTTTACAGAACATCAAGTGGCAGTCGCAGAGGTAAAGGAAATGGATAAAAAGACAGTATTAAAATATTTCCTTATGCTTAATAGAACAGGAAAATCTATGGATGAATCACATTTAGTAGAAGTAGAAAAGATGTTGGATAATATGAAATAAGTAGTTAAAAACTTGATTTTAAGAAAGGAGGGTGTTTTTGGATGATTTTATATACTAAAGATGGTGATAAGGTAAAATGTATTAAATTAAAATATCCACCAAGAATCAACAGCAAGAATGATTATTGGGATAACTTTGAGAGAAATATCAATAATCAGAAGACAAAATTCTGGTTTACTGTGAGAACAAATAGATGTTATTTTTATTTTGTGTTTCAAAATGAATGGTATAAAACTGATATGAGTAGCGTGGATGGTGTAGACTTATGGCATTACCTTCAGGAAATGGGAGAAGAATTATACGATAATAGAAAGGAATAAAGTATGGAATATGCAAAATATTATGATGTGTCTAAACTAGTTGATGAAATGCAAGAAAAAGAAGAAATATATAGTTATCCAGTGGGCGATGATAAATTTAAAGGTGTTTATGTGTGTATGGATACAAAAGATTTTTGGATTAGTCGTATTCTTAAAGGATATAATGAAAAATATGAAGAAAATGAAAATACATATTTTATAGAAAGAAATAAAATTAGTATTTATAATGTAATGGATAAATTATATGATCAATTTAAAAAGCAACTTCCTGAATTTAAAGAAAATGATTTATCATATATATGCAAAAATAAAGTACATGATTATTTTAGAGGATTTAAAACCAAAGATATTATTAAAGCAGTTATTATTTTAGATGATGAAGATGGATTAAGTAATTGGGATTATTGTGAAACAAATTCTTTGGAGGAGGCTATAGAAATTATTGACGATGGTTATGGAATTTTAAAAAATATTGTATAAATTGGAGGGAAAATAATTAGTAGAATGTGATAAAAATTGTAAAATATGTAAACATCTTAATGGGAAAGTAGATAATAAAGGGTATCTGTAGGGATATGAGTGTTTAAAGTATAATGATAGTGTATTTGAAGAACAATTTTATAATATAAAAATATTTAAGACAATGGAAGATTTTAAATAATTATATTAAAATTAAAGGGAAAATATATGGAAAAAATTTTAAATCAAAATCAATATGGTTGGTTAGCTCCTGATGGTACTTTTTATCCTGTAGGATTTGGAGAACATCAAGCATGGGCTGCTAACTATTTGTTAAAATTATATAATGACGGAAAAATGTTTTATGAACAAATTAGTTTAAAAGACAAAAATGTAGGAGATTTATTGATTGATATGAATTGGATTTTAATTCATAACCCGCATGGGTATGGATTAAAAATAACAAGAGATTTATCAAAAAGAATTACAATAAAACAAAAAGATTATTTAAATAAGATAGGATTGATATATTGAGTAAACGAATATTTAAAGAATTATATGAATCTAATATAAGTTTTAGTACAGTTTTTTTGAATGTTTTTAAAATTATAGAAATGTTAAAAAAAGATGATATTATATTAAATAAAAATTATTATAAAACAAGAAATAATATATGGGATGATAAAAAACAAAGTAAGTTTATTGAATCATTAATATTGAGAATGCCTATTTCATGTTTTTATTTTGAAGAAAATGAAAAAGGAAAT
Source organism: uncultured Eubacteriales bacterium (assembly GCA_948762645.1). Taxonomy (GTDB): domain Bacteria; phylum Bacillota; class Clostridia; order Oscillospirales; family Acutalibacteraceae; genus CAQBRY01. The sequence continues at coordinate 3,329 of CAQBRY010000008.1, forward strand.
TATATTGTTATAGATGGTTGGCAAAGATTAAATACATTACATGATTTTATAAATACTAAAGAGTTATATTTAAATAATTTGAATTATACTAATACAATGGAATTTGAAGGTTATTTTTTTGAAAATCTTCCAGTATATATTCAAAGAAGAATATTAGAACAAAATTTTACTATATATACTATAAATAGGGGTGTTCCTCAAAATACAAAAAATGATATAATTGAAAGAATACAAGGGTGAATTAAAAAAAAGTTGTACATAAGTATAAAGTAAAATTAAAATCAAATGAATATCACTATGAAAATAAGGGTAGAAAATCTTATATAAAGTATTAAAGATGATGAAGAAGGAGAATTTATAAGGTTTTCATTTCCAAAAGGAACAAAACAATGTCCGTGTTGTGAAATAAATATTGATTGGGATTATAAGTAATATATAAGTAATAAAAGTCTGTTTTCATAGGAGGGACGGAATAGAATGATTAATAAAAATTTTCCGATAAAAGAGTGTCTAAAATGTGGTGGTAAAATGTTTACTGTTAAACAGTATATACATGGATATGGAGAATATTATGTTAATTTAGATAATGGAAAAATTGAATCTACAGAATTACACGATAATTTATTTTATAAGAATTCTGGAAAATATGCTATTTGTACTGATTGTGGAAAGCGTTTATTTAGAATTGATGATAATTTAAATGTTATTCAATGATAAAATTGATTTTTATTGGAAGGTAAAAGGAATAAATGCTGAGTGAGTATTTTTGATTTTAAGGATAAAATATGATGGATGGAATACTAAATAGTTTGACTCTTTATAAAGTAACATTTCACGGAGAAGCATATGTTTTGGAAGAGCCAAAGGAAGAAACGAGAAGATATACAGAAAAATGCTAATTATTTAAATAAAGTTGTAGATGAGATAATTGGAAAAGTAAAATATAATCAAATAAGGGGTGTATAATATGAATAGATTAGTTGAGAAAATAAATTTTGGTTATGGTGATATGTATGTGTATGGAGAAGCTGATTTTGAAGCTAATCAGGTTATGCAAGAACCATTAGAAAAATTATTTAAGTTTGAAAAAACAGAAGAAGAAAATCATTGGAGATATTTTATTAAACTTAATAATAGTAATGATTTTGTTGTAGATTGTGAAGTACTATCAGAGGGACTTCCATTATGTGGTGGTGATTTTACAGTGGCGAAATGTTTTTTAAGAATAGAAGAATTAATAGAATGGGTAAAAGAAAATACATTTTTAGAAAATGAAGATTATCATATTGAATGCTATATAATATAAGTAATATTTTTAATGATAGGTGAAAAATAAAATGATATTTAAAATGAATGAAACAGAAAAAGCATATCCAAAACAAGGAGTAACTGATAAGGAAGGTGAATATAGTTTTCTTCGTACAGAGTGTGGAAATTCATGGTATTCTGTAGATACCAATCCGATGAGAAGAAATAATTGTATATGTCCTAAGTGTGGAAAGATAATAAAAGTTACAATGAAAGGAATTTTATGAAAAAAAATAATTTATTTTAAGGATGTTCCACAATTTACTTCTATGGGAAGTTATCAAGTATGTTGTCCGCTTCCAAGTCTTGTAAAATTTATTGAAGATGAAGTTTCTGAAATGGGATTACAACTTAATCCAGATTTTCAGCGAGGACATGTCTGAACAGAAGAACAACAAATTGCTTGGATAGAATATCATTTACGTGGCGGCAAAAGCGGAAATATAATTTATCTGAATAATCCATTTTGGAATAGTAATAAAAAACCAAAAGAAAATGAATATAAAGATTATGTGTGTGTGGATGGATTACAACGGATTACTGTAGCACAAAGATTTATACATAATGAAATAAAAGTTTTTGATTCATATTATGAAGAATTTCAGGATAGTATACGATTATTAGATGCATGTATGTTTTTAAATGTGAATGATTTGAAATTTGAAAAAGAAGTTTTAAATGTGAATGATTTGAAATTTGAAAAAGAAGTTTTACAGTGGTATATTGATATGAACGCTGGCGGAACGCCACATACAGCAGAAGAAATATTTAGAGTTAAAAAACTTATAGACAAGCTTTAGAAAGGGTATTTATTATGAATAAAAAAGAATATGATAAACTTATCGAATTAAAATCAGGACAAATTCCAGTAGTTCAAATATTTAATTTGAATAATAAGGCTGATAGAACTTTATTATATGGTTATACATGTGATAAAGATACTTTTCATGTATACATTAAAAATATGAAAATTCATATTATTACATATACAACTGATTTTAGAAATAATAAACCAGATTTTATAAAAGAAATTTTAATAAAATCAAATAATGATTATATACTAAATAAAAGATTGTATCCAGAAACTTGTGATTATGAATTTTGTGAAATATTAAAACAAATTGGATATAATTTACCATTTACATTATGGAATTATGATAGACCAATTTCTCAGTTTTATGGTTTTACTTTAGAAGATAGAAAATGTTGTGAAAATTGTGGTGTAATAGAAGCATCGTATTGTAATAAATGTGTAGAGTATAATAAATGGTTTCGTAAGAAAGAAGAATAAGTCAGATATGTTCTGCTTGTGGATATAAGAATATAGAAACAAAAAATTTATCCATAAGGGAGTGGATATGTCCCGTTTGTGGAGTATGGCATGATAGGGATGTTAATGCTGTAAAAAATATTTTAACAGAAGGATTAAAACAAATGGTACAAGTTAATAAAATACAAATAGGGACGGTTCAGCCCGAATTAACGCCTGTGGAGATAGTAGGTTACGAGGTCGATGAAGCAGGAAGCCCATTGACTTTAGACAATGGGCAGTTCACGAATGTAGATAGAAGAGAGAATTAAAAGAATGAATATTAAACAGATTAAAGAAAAATTGAAAACAAATGAGTATGATTTTCTAAGAGAAAATAAGTATTTAGGCGATAATGTTATTTTAATTGGCCTAGGTGGTTCATACGCATATGGAACAGCAATAGATGGGAAAAGTGATATAGATCTCAGAGGGATATCGTTAAATACAAAAAATGAAATTTTATTAGGAAATGGTTTTGAACAGGTAGAAGACAAAGAAACAGATACGGTTATTTATTCCTTTAATAAAATCATAAAATTATTATCTGGATGTAATCCTAATGTTATTGAGTTGCTTGGTTTAAAAAAAGAACATTATTTATATATAAATCCAATAGGACAAGAACTGTTGAATAATTCAAATTTATTTTTGTCAAAAAATGCTGTTTATACGTTTGGTTCATATGCGACAGCAGAATTAAGACGTTTAGATAACAAAGCTGTTAGATTGGTTAATCAGGAGCAGAGAGAAATACACATCTTGAACAGCATTATGAACGCATATCATACTTTTCCAGAAAAATATTTTTATTTTGAAGAAGATAGTATTAAGTTATATATTGATAAATCTGAACAGGAAGAATATAATACAGAAATTTTTATGGATATAAATTTGCATCATTATCCATTGAGAGATTATAAATCAATGTGGTCTGAAATGAATAATGTTGTGAAGGATTATTCTAAGATTGGCAAGAGAAATAAAAATGCTATTGAGCATAATAAGTTGGGAAAACACATGATGCACCTTATCAGGCTTTATATGATGTGCCTGGATATTCTTAAATATGAAAAAATTGTGACGTACAGAGAAAAAGAACATGATCTTCTTATTGATATTCGCAATGGAAAGTTTCTTGATGGAGATAGACAGCCAATACCTGAGTTTTATGAAATGGTTGATGATTATGAGAAGAAATTAGAGTATGCAAAGAATAATACAAATCTTCCAAATAATCCAAACTATAAGCGGATCAATGAATTTGTAGCAAGTGTGAATGAGAAAGTGGTGAAAAATGAGATTTAATATAGAAGTTCCTGCGCCAGTAAATTACATCATACAGAAGTTAGAAGAATGTGGATATGAGGCATATATAGTAGGTGGAGCAGTTAGAGATAGCATAATGGGACGTTCAATTCATGATTATGATATTTGTACATCTGCCATGCCAGACGAAATATTAAAAGTATTTCCTAATGAAGAAATTATTCCTACTGGATTACAACACGGTACAGTAACGATTTTGATAAACAAAGAACCATTTGAGGTTACAACTTTTCGGATTGATGGTGATTATTCTGATAATCGTAGACCTGATAATGTAATATTTACAAGAAGTCTGGTTGAAGATTTACAAAGGAGAGATTTTACGATTAATGCTATGGCATACAATCCTAAAACTGGACTGATTGATCCATTTAATGGCATGGAAGATATGAAATATGAAAAGATTCGTTGTGTTGGTTCCGCAAAAGACAGGTTTAACGAAGATGCTTTACGGATACTTAGAGCAATAAGATTTGAAGCACAGTTAGGTTTTGTAGGGTTTCCAGAAACAATGTTTGAAATAAAACGACAATATGAGCGGTTAAAGAATATTTCCATCGAAAGAATTAACAGTGAATTTTGTAAAATAGCCGCTTCTAATCAATTCTGTGTTGAATTAGTGCTGTATCCTGATGTGTTTTCTCTATTTATTCCAGAATTAAAAGATATGATAGGTTTTCAGCAGAATAATCCATATCATGCATATGATGTATTTGATCATACAGTACATGCAATAGAGAAATGTGAATCGGATGATTTAATTATAAGGCTTGCAGTTTTCTTTCATGATTTTGGGAAACCATATTCTTATCAGGATGGAGAAGATGGTATTAGACATTTTAAAGGTCATGGAAAAGTAAGTTCTGATATTACTGACATTATTATGAAACGTCTTAGATTTGATAATGAAACTAGAAAGAATGTGGTAGAATTGGTATATTATCACGATACTACTTTTGAAGTTAAAAAGAAGTGTATTAAGAAGTGGCTTAATAAAATTGGTGAAAAACAGTTTAGACGATTATTAGAAGTTAGAAAAGCAGATATTAAAGGACAAAAACCAGATTATGAAAAATCTCGAATAGAAAAAGTAAATAATATAGAAAAAATTCTTGAAGAGATTTTACAGAAGCAAGAGTGTTTTTCATTAAAGGATTTAGATATAAACGGAAATGATGTAAAACAAACAATGAATTTGAAAGAGGGGAAGGAAATTGGATATTGGCTTAACGAAATATTAAAAAGAGTTATTGATGGAGAATTGAAAAATAATAAAAAAGAATTGATATATTGGATGACAGGTGTTACAGATGGTTGGATAAATTATGAATAATTAAGGAATATAAAATTATGAAAAGACAGATTAGAAACAATTGTTTTGAAACAAATTCAAGTAGTACACATGCAATTTGTATCGCAAAAAAAAATAGTAATATTGATAAAAATAATTTCCCCAGTATTGTTGAATTTAAACATGGTGAATTTGGGTGGGAATTTAAAGTATATGAAAATATTTTAAATAAAGCATCATATTTATATCAAGCAATATGTGATTTATATTCTTGTCAAAAAAATAATAAAAATAAGCAAAAATATATTAATCAAATTTATAATATACTTGGGAAATATGGAATTGATTGTAATTTTGATACGAAAGATTATGATGAAGATGGATTTGATATAGGATATATAGATCATGCGTTTGGAACAAAAATTTTTGTAGAATCTGTTATGCATAGTGAAAAACAATTACTAAGGTATTTGTTTGGAGAAAGTAAGGTTATAACAGGAAATGATAATGATGATGAATTTAGTGATTATATGGAGTCACATAATTTTAGTAAGTATGATGTATATTACAAAGGAAATTAGGAGGATAAAGTTTGAAAAGACAAATAAGAAGAAATATATTTGAAACAAATTCAAGTAGTACACATTCATTGATTATTTGTAGTGAAGAAGAATTTAAAGCATGGGAAAAAGGAGAAATATATTTTGATGAATATGGAAAAGAAAAATTTATTTCTAATACGGGAATAAATGAATATGATAAAGAAATGGCAGAAATGGATTATGAAAAAAATAAAAATAAATTTCAAAAAAATTGGAGGGATTTATCCAAAGATGCAAAACAAGAATATTATTTAAAATATGCAAAAGAAAATGGAATTATTAATGAAGATATAAAAACATATGAAGAATATATGGACGATTATAGTTTGGAAACTTTTGTACAAAGATATATTTCAAAAAGTGGAGATAAAATTGTTGTATTTGGAAAGTATGGAATTGATTAAGAAAGGATAGTAAAAATGAATCTTTTAGGTAAATATATTAATGGTAATTATATTACATCTATATATGATACAGGAACTAAGATTAGAGAAACAAAAGATAATGAATTTATTCCTTCTTTTGCTGAGTCAATGGATATTAAGCTTTCTAATTATTGTGATGCTCAATGCAAATTTTGCCATGAAGGAAGTACTATATATGGTAAACATGGAGATATTTTAAATCAAAAATTTATTGAAACGCTTCATCCATATCAAGAAGTAGCTCTTGGAGGTGGAGATGTTACAAGTCATCCAGATTTGATTCCATTTTTATATAAACTAAAAGAACAAAGAGTTATCTCTAATATTACTGTAAATCAAAAGCATTTTGAAGAAAAACAAGATTTTATTAAAGAATTAGTAGATAAAAAACTAATTTATGGACTTGGTGTATCACTTGTAAATCCTTCAGATAAATTTATTTCACTTGTGAAACAATATTCTAATGCAGTTATTCATGTTATTAATGGTATTTTGAAGTTTTCAGATATAGAGTTATTATCTAATAAAGATTTAAAAATTCTTGTATTAGGCTATAAACAATTAAGGCGTGGTATAGAATGTTATGCTAAAAATTATAAAAATATTATTTATAATCAAATATGGTTAAAGAAAAATATACAAAACCTTTTTTCGCAATTTTCAGTAGTAAGCTTTGATAATTTAGCAATTGAACAACTTGAAGTTCAACAATTAATGACTAAAAAAGAATGGAATGAATTTTATATGGGAGATGATGCTGAATTTACTTATTATATTGATATGGTAGAAAAGAAATTTGCAAAAAATTCAACAGCATTATTAAATGAAAGATATGATTTATTGGATTCAGTAGATGATATGTTTGAAAAAATTAGAAAGAAAAAGTAGTTAAATAAAAAAAGGATAAAACAAAAACTTCTATAGGATAAAATGTATTTTGAAAGATATTTGTACATTAAGAAGATAGTTTTATGAAAAAAATTAAAGGAGAATTAATATGAGGAATATACATTTTCATTTAGGTATTGATTTTGTGAATACAAATCTTGATGGATCTCTCGATACTGATATTGAAACAGATGATGATGTAACAGATGAATAAATTCAAAAAGAGTATGAATCTTGGTGTAAAAATGTTCTTGATTGTCGATGGCGGGAAGAAAAATGAAAATAAATTTATTTGATTTATGAAAAATAGAAATTGATTGGAAAGTGATTGTAGCAATATCTGTTTCAGTAGTATTTATTATTTGTTTTAAATAAAAAATTAAAAAAGGAGATTGAAAATGGGATTATTAAAAAATATTTTTGGTAAAAATGAAAAAACTTCACAAGAAGAAAGGAATAATAATTCTCAAATTATGATGTCTAATTTATGTGTATGTGAACAAAACTTAGACAAGGTATTAGTGAATTTATCTAAATCAAATAAGGTAAATTTATTAAAACATATTGCCAAAGTAGTGTTAGTAATGGATTATTCAGGAAGTATGGAAGAACTTTATTTGAATGGTTCTGTTCAAAGAGTTATTACAAGATTATTACCAATTGCATTAAAATTTGATGATGATAAAAAACTTGAATCATGGTTATTTTCAAATAGAGAAGAACAATTAATTTCTGTATCGATTAATAATTATCAAGATTATGTTAAAAAAGTTATGTTAAAATCTAAAATGTCAATGGGAGGAACAAATTATGCACCAGTCTTAAATGCGATTATTAATTCTTTAGATAAAAATAATAGTATTCCTACTTTTGTAATTTTTATTACTGATGGGGAAAATTTTGATAAAAAAGAAACAAATAATGTTGTTAAAGAATTGTCAGAATATAATATGTTTGTGCAATTTATTGGAATTGGTAATGAATCATTTCATTATTTACGTTCATTAGACGATATGCCAGATAGAAAATATGACAATACAGGTTTTACCGCTGTAAGTGATATGAATAAAATGAATGATGAAGAATTGTATACAGAACTTATTAGACAATATAAAGATTGGTTAAATAGTAAATAATATAGAAAGGATAAAAATTAAGTAGCTACTAAGGTCATAGCACTTTTTAGGTAAATAAAAAATAAATAATATTATTTGTAATGATTGTATGATATATATGAAAATGATGGAATCAAATAGTGTGAATTTAACACTTACTGATATTCCATTTGGAAAAGTGAATAGAAATGATAATGGATTAAGAAATCTTAATAAAGAAAATGCAGATGTTATAACATTTAAATTAAAAGAATTTTTATTAGAAGTATATAGAATAACATCTGGAACAATTATTATATTTTGTAGTAAAGAACAAATTTCAGAAATATATGATTTTTTTAATGAAAAACAAATAAAGAAATTAGGTACAGTAAGGCAAATTATATGGGAAAAAACTAATCCAAGTCCAATGAATGGTCAATATATTTATTTATCAGGAATAGAAAATGCAGTATGGTTTAAAAAAAAGGGAGTCACTTTTAATGCATATTGTAAAAATCCAGTATTTAAATATTCTTGTGGGAGGAGTAAATTACATCCAACTGAAAAGAATCATGATTTACTAAAAGAACTTATTTTAGACAATTCTAATGTTAATGATATTGTATTTGATCCATGTGCTGGAAGCGGTTCTCATTTATTAGTTGCAAAAAAAAACTAACCGAAGATGGTTCGGAATTGAATTAAACGAAGAATATTACAATATAGCTAAAAATAGACTTATGGATAGGAAAGAAGTTGATAAATAATTTTAAATATACTAGATGAAAACAGTATTTCAAAGGAAATAATTTTTGATAATAACATATTAATTCGTGGTGATTGTTTAAATGTGATGAATTATATTCCTGATAAAAGTATTAATTGTATTATAACTGATTTGCCTTATCAGATTACACAAAATAAATGGGATGTAATAATTCCATTTGAACCTTTATGGACTCAGTATGATAGAATTATTAAGGACAATGGTGCAATTTTATTATTTAGTAGTCAACCATTTACATCGCAGTTGATTTTAAGTAATTTAAAAATGTTTAGATATGAATGGATCTGGCATAAAACACACCCAAAAGGACATTTAAACGCAAAAAAAATGCCAATGAGAGCACATGAGAATATAGAAGTATTTTATAAAAAACCTCCTACATATAATCCACAAATAACTCATGGACATAAAAGAAAAGTTTCAAAATCAAATTATATTAGAGAATCAAATGGGGATAGTTGTTATGGTAAAGAAATAAGAAATACTTCTTATGATAGTACTGATAGATATCCATTAGATGTTCAAATTTTTAGTAATGCAAATCAGTTGGGGAAAATTCATAGAACGCAGAAACCTGTAGAAGTTTATGAATATTTTATTAAAACATATACAAATGAAAATGATATTGTACTTGATTCGTGTGCTGGAAGTATGACTTGTGCGATTGCTGGAATCAATTTAAATAGAAAAATTATTTGTATAGAAAAAGATACAGAAATATTTGAATTAGGGAAAGATAGAGTTATTGAATATATAAAGGAAAAAAATGAATAAAAAAATAATATTATTATCATTAAAAGATTGGGAAAATAATATAGAAGGCATTTATACATTTCAGATATCTTCAGCATTTTGGTATGAAATACATATTCTTGTTTGTAATAAAGATTATATAATAGCATCATCATATGAAGTTCATTGGCAGTATAACGAAAATGAATTTGAATTATTTGAGTTTAAACGACATTGTCTATTGAAAGAAAAATCATTAGATGAATGTTTAGAGGATATTAAAAATAGAATTAATAATCCTAATTAATGACGAATTACATATATGGTACAAATAAATAATAAAAAAATAATATGGTAAAAATATGAAAATAATAGACTTTTTAAAAGATTGTCAATTAGATAATAGTGAAATGACAGAATTTAAACAAATTCATCCCAAACAGCTTATTAGTGAAGAAATTCCAATCTCAATATGGAAAATTCATTATTCTTATTGTACATTAAGGGAAAATTTTAAAAAAGCTTATAAATATATATTGGATAATGAAAATGCATGGGATAGAATTGAAGATATATTTATGGATTATATAAAAGAATTTAATGAAAAATATCCAGAAAGACAACTATTAAATGTTAAAATTCTTGATAGTTATTTTATGGGAAAAATATATTTAAAACTTGAATAAGAAATTTATATATATCAATCATAATCTAACCCTGTGATCAGGGTTGTATAGCGAAAGACATCTATATTACCTAGAGTCATAGTGACATAAGGCTAAAATGTAAAATCTTACGCCGTGAACTAAAATAATTGTTTCTAAGAATAAGATAAATTCCTTTAATAATTTGGTAAAATATTAAGTTAAAGGAAGATTATGATTGAAATATATTGCAAGTTGTAGTTTCGGCAAGGATAGTCTTGCTATGGTTTTAAAAATTTTAGAAGAGAAATTACCTTTAGATAAAGTGATTTTCTTTGATACGGGAATGGAATTTGATTCTATTTATCATAATAGAGATAAAATGAAGCGGTTGTTGGCAGAACATAAAATATTATTTTATGAATTATCTTCTAAGAATCATTTTTTGTTTGATATGTTTGTTCGTCCGATTAAATATAGAAATCCACAAAATAATTTATATCCTATTCATTATGGATATGAATGGTGTGGTGGAAGAGGTATCCGGTGGGGAACAAGTGGTAAATTATCAGCAATAATGAATCATTATAAAGAATATTATCCAAACAAAGAAATAACTGAATATATAGGTATAGCTGTAGACGAACCGGAACGAGTAAAAAAAATTAATAGAAATGGTGTTACTAAAACATATCCGCTTTTTGATTGGTCGATGACAGAAAATGATTGTCTTGAATATTGTTATAGTCATGGTTGGAACTGAGATGAAAATGGAATTGAATTATATAGTGTTTTAGATCGTGTAAGTTGTTGGTGTTGTCAGAATAAAAACTTACGAGAATTAAAGAATATTTATATGTATTTACCTGAGTATTGGCAAAGATTAAGAGGATTACAGAGTAGAATTGATTCTCCTATGAAAGGTGTTGGAAAGTCAGTTTTTCAATTAGAAGAAAGATTTAAAAGAGAAATAGAACAAGAAGGAGGTGAAAAGTAGTGCTACATCTAAGTAAATTTTTTGAATTATGTGAGATTAGAACAGGAATTGATGTATTTGAAATTTTTGATGATACTTTAAAGAAAAAATTGATGAATATTCATCCTCGAAATTTTATTAATTCAAAACTAGAATTTCCAGTTTATAAAATAGTAGTGGAATACGAAACGAAAATGGGAAATGTAAAAGAATCTGAAAAATATATGATTTTAAATAATCAAAATGAACAAGAATATGATGATATGTGGATTGATATGTTTATTAGAGATTATAAATTAAAATATAAAGAATCTATTAATAATGTGCAAATATTAAATGTGGAATTTGTAGGAGATGCTGTACTACAAATTGGATAGATTTTCACCCAAGGTATTTATAACCTTTAAATAATAAAGGTTGTCACAAGATTATTTGATATGGCACGTTGATAATAAATAATCAAAAAAGGTATGTGGTAGTGACGTAAAAAGACACCCACGAAATATGAATAAGATTTATATGTAAAAGTATGGCTTTACCTCACGTAAACGTAGATTAAATTACGTGAGGAAAGTACATTGGGTGAAAAGACATTAGATGATTTGTTACAGAATTGTTCAAAAAATAAAGTTATTGGAAATAATTTAGTAAGAGCATGGTCAAAAATAAATAGTAAAAAATATAATAAAATATTATGTTCAATATCTGGTGGATCAGATAGTGATATAATGCTTGATATTTGTACAAAATGTGATAAAGATAATAAAATTGATTATGTTTGGTTTGATACTGGGTTAGAATATCAGGCAACAAAAGAACATTTAAAATATCTGGAAGAAAAATATAATATTGAAATTAAACCATATAAAGCAATTAAACCTATTCCATTAACATGTAAAAAATATGGACAACCATTTTTATCAAAACGTGTAAGTGAGTATATTAGTAGATTACAAAAACACGAGTTTAAATGGGAAGATGAACCATATGAAAATTTATTAAAGAAGTATTGTAAGTGGAACGAAGAAAAGAATACATATATTGGATGTAAGGCTGCATTAAAATGGTGGTGTAATGAATGGGGAAATAATAGCAGAATTAATATATCCTACAATAAGTGGTTAAAGGAATTTATGATTCAAAATCCGCCTGATTTTCAAATATCAAATATATGCTGCAAATATGCCAAAAAAGATGTAAGTCATAAATTAATATCTGAATTTGGATATGAATTAAATATAGTTGGCGTTAGAAAAGCTGAAGGTGGCACCAGAGCAACAGCATACACAAGTTGTTTTGATGAAAATGGGAAAAATAAAAATGGTTCTTATGACAATTACAGACCGTTATTTTGGTATAAAAATTCAGATAAAGAAGATTATAAAAATCATTACAATATTAAATATAGTAAATGTTATACAAAATATGGTTTAGAAAGGACGGGATGCTGTTCATGCCCATTTGGAAAAGACTTCGAATACGAATTAGAAATAACAAAAGAATACGAACCAAAATTGTTTATGGCTGTGAATAATATTTTTGGTGATAGTTATGAATATACAAGAAAATATAAAGAATTTTGTAAAATAATGAATAAAAAGAATAAGGAGATACGAAATATTGAGATTAACTAATACTTGGATTAATGGAGATTGTTTAAAAGAATTAAAAAAGATGGATAGCGAAAGTGTTGATTTATGCATAACTAGCCCGCCATATCATAATTTGAGGGTTTATAGTAATGATCCATGTGATTTATCAAATTGTGAAAGTTATGAAGAATATTTCTATTTATTAGAATTAGTAATTAAAGAATGCGAAAGAGTATTAAAACCAGGAGGGAAATTTTGTATTCAATTTGAAGATTATAATTATACTATTGGCAGAGATAATAGAAGAGGTAAAGAATCATTAACTGGCGAAATTAATAGAATTTTTATGAATAATGGGTTTACATTATGGAGTGAAATTTGTTGGGAGAAATACACGCCTCAAAGAGCAATGATTTCAGACGGTTCATTATGGTATAGAAATTTAAAAGTTAGAGATGCTATTATTGCTGCAAATTTTGGATTTGTATATGTTTATAAAAAGAGTAAAACAGGTGAAATAGAGAAAACAACTGGTTCTGATGTTACATTAGAAGAGTGGGCTACATATGCTTCTGGTGTTTGGAAAATTCCTAATAGTTCAGTCGGTGGAGCAAAACATATGACTCCTTTTGCGTATGAATTATGTAGAAGATTAATAAAATTATACTCTGCACCTGGAGATACAGTTTTTGATCCGTTTGCTGGCAGTGGAACGGTCAATAGAGCTGCTGTTGAAAATGGGAGAAATGCAATCGGAATTGAGTTAAATCAAGAATTTTATAAAACAGCAAAAGAAATTTTTGATAAATGGGATGATTCTGTGTATGAAAGTAATGATAGTTATGAAAATATGATTTCTCGATTTAAAAAACAGCTTACTATTGGAGAAATGAATAAAGAGAAAGCAAAAATTGAAAAAGAAGAAGAAACAAAATTACGTGATAAAAAGAAAGAATTAAGAGATGAGATTAAGCTTTTGGAAGCGCAATTAGCAGAATTAGGAATGAAGAAAACTGAAATAAAAAAAATAAAAGATTCTATAAAGCTAGGCGAAGAGTAATAAGAGAAATCTGGAAAGAGATAGCTATAAACGTAAACGGATATTTATTACAAAAAATATGAAAGTAGGTGATGTTGTATCATTGAATTAGAAGTACCAGTAGAAAAGATACCATACATAAGAACTATAGAAGGTAGACGTTTTAAAAATGGAAAATGGCAGTTCCCAGATGGGGCTGCCACAATATTAAAAAAATATGGATTTCTTGATTCTGATTTTCAAATTAAAAGAAAAGAAATAATTAATTATGATACTTCTTCTCATCTTAGAACATATCAAAAAGAAATCGTAAATAAAGCTTTAAATGAAAATGGATATGGAATATTTATGGACACAGGTACTGGAAAAACTTTGACTTTTTTAGAGATTGCAAAACATCTTGGAAAAGCATTGGTATTATGTCCATTATCTGTTATTGAAACTGCTTGGATTGATGATTGTCATAAATTTTATCCAGAAATGAAAATTATAAATTGTTGGGGAAATAATAGAGAAGAAAGATTGAAATATTTAAACATAGAAGCAGATGTATATGTAATGAATTATGAAACTTTTAAAATTTTAAAAAATGAAATAAGAAAGAAAAATTTTAAATGTATGTGTGTAGATGAAAGTTCGGTAATGAAAAATATGAAATCACAAATTACATCAGATATTCTTTCTATGATTGATGTAATTCCAAGAAAATATGTATTAAGTGGAACGCCAAACCCCAATTCTAATCTTGAATTATTTCCACAAATAAAATTTGTGGCACCAGATTTATTCGGAAATTCATTTTATGGATGGCAAGCTACATATTTTCATCAAGATTTACAGAATCCTCATTATTGGTATCAGACACAAGATGATAAAGATAGATTATTTGCAAGACTTTCTGAGAAATCTATATTTTTAAAAAAAGAAGATTGTGTAGATCTTCCTTCTAAAATTTTTGAAATAAAACAATTTGAACTGGGGAATGAACAAAAGAAATATTATAATAATATAGTTCAAGATATTAAAGATAATATTAATAATTGGTCTAAATTTGAATTTACTGCAAAGTTAATGAAATTAAGAGAAACTTTGAGCGGTTTTGTTATTAATAAAGATAATTCTATATCAGATTTTGAAACAAATAAAGATAAATTGTTAGAATCTATATTTGAAGAAATTGGAGATAGAATAATAATTATTTGGTGTCAATTTCAACATGAAATTTATAAATTAGCAGAAAAATATAATGGAGTTGCTCTTACATCAAAAACCAAAAATAGAGATAATATTATTCGTCAATTTAAAGATGGTAAAATTAAACGATTATTTACACATCCAAAATTACTTGGGAAAGGTTTAACATTTATAAATTGTACTTACAATATTTATTATTCATTAAGTTTTAGTTATGAAGAATATCGTCAAAGTCAAGATAGAATACATAGAATAGGACAAGAAAATAAATGCACATATATTATTCTTCAAGGTAAAAAAACTATAGATGAAAAAATTTATAATTGTTTAATTAGGAAAGGTAACGCAGTTGATGAATTATATCTTGAAATGGGAATAAAATAGAATTAGTGAAATGCAGTATAAAGATATTTTTATAATTAATGTTAATTATTTGATTTATATAATATTGAATGGTGGTGATTATAATTTTTATATGTAAAAATTGTCCATATTATAGTTTAGAAAAGCAGTATTGTGATAAAAGTGGAG
>CAQBRY010000008.1:19082-32556 GCA_948762645.1 uncultured Eubacteriales bacterium
ATTGTGAGGATGTAAATTTTAAAAAATATAAAAATTACAAAAATCAACATTTAAAACAGAAAAAAATAAATAAAATAGAAAAAGATCAAAAATATAAAAATCATCTTAAAAATCTTGCTAAAAATATTCAATATTATCCACATCCTGTTATTTTTACAAAAGAAATATATATAAAAGGAAAAGGTTGGATTGAAAATCTAAAACCTTATTATAAAAGAAATTATCGTGATAATCATAGATGTGGTAGATATAAATATTATAAAAAATATGCCAATCGATGTGTTAGAAGGTATCAAGGAGAAATCCATAATAAAGGAAATCAATATAAAAAAATATTTGATTATTGGTGGACAGTAGATTAAATATAAAGAGAGGAATAATAATATGGTAAATAGATCAAGAGAATATCGTAGATATATAAGAAAGAAGGCAATCAAAAGGAAAAAACATATTATTAATTCTTATCGGGCAGATAATCCGCCAGCATATGGGAAAGAAAATGGTATAAGTGGGTATGGACAGTGCGATCCATATTGGTATATAAATCATGAAGGAAAATTAGCAAAAGGAAAAATTCACTGTTCCTGCCCGATATGTGCATTTCATGGAATTACAAGACAAGATATAAAGGTTTTGATGCATATGAATGATGAACTTGTAAATATTTGTGATGAAATTAATAAAGAAATGATTCTGTGTAACATAAAACAATTGAGAAGTAAAATAAAAAAGAAAATCAATGGTCGATATTATCCAAAAGCAGGATTTAAAGGAACTAGAATTGGAGTAGATAATAAAATTAATATCGATGAGTTTAATTCAATTATTGCAAGTAAAAAAGAGAGAAAATAAAAGGGGGATAAATGATATATACAAGTTATTTTGCAAAGTTAAAAGAATTAGAAAAAAATAATATTATACCTGTTTCAATTTGTGGAAAAGCGCCTAATTGGTATAAAGGTCTTCAATATAAAAAACTTGCACCAAAATATGATTTTTTTATAGAATGGAAAAGGAATCATAATAATGACTATTATATCGAACATTATCAAAATGAAATACTAAATAAATTAAATATTGTAAATGTTTTAAATGAGTTACAAATACTTTTGCCTGATAAAATAAAACAAAAAATGGAATCTCCATTTTATAATAATCTAAATTATCATATAGCATTAATTTGTTATGAAAAACCCCCAAATTTTTGCCATAGATATTTAGTTGCAAAATGGTTAAATCAAAATAATTATTATTGTAAGGAATGGGAAGATGATTGAATAAAGTAAAAATAAAAAAAATTATAAATCTTAAATAATGAAATTATAACAATAGGAGAAAATATGGAAAAATGGAATGTTAATTTAAAACATACTATTGATTTTTTTATTAATGTAGAAGGAGATACTAGAGAAGAAGCAATAAATAAAGCGAAAGAGATGATAAAAAATCATGCAAAAATTATTGTTGATAACAAAGAAATAAAAAATAAAGGTTTAGAATTTGATATGGTGTCTTATGTGGGAAAATATTGATTAATATAATATTTTGATAATAAAGTGAGTTTTAAAAATATAATTAAAATAATATAGGGGATAAATAATGAAAAAAGTAATGAGTATTTTGTTGATATTATTTTATCTGACTGGTTGCGATATTGCCAGTTGGAATAGTGAAGTAAATGACATTAAAGGTCAGCTTGCTGGAAATGCTTTTGAGTGCCAGTTTTATGACAATTATGGAGAGAAGTTTTTGACTGCAAACGGAACAAAAATCGGAATGACGGGGAATATCATTAAAGAATCGGTTATTAATTCTTCTGATGGTAATGCTTCTACAGAATATGCGTTATCATCTGTAGTGACAATCAATATTGATGGAAAACAAATACAGAGTTGCGGAGATACGATTATTTTTGAAGAAAGTGGATTGAAACCGGACGCAGAATTTCAATTAGAGGATATTCATAGTATTGCAAATGGTAATTTTTCTGAAAATACAATAATTTCTAATATAGTTAATAATTATAAAAATTTATTTGGAAAAGGACAAGTTGTAGTTATTCAAAGTCAGTTAGGAGTGCCAATTTGTGCATACAGCGGCGATGATGTGTATTGGGAAGTCAGAAATGACTTACCAAAGACAACAAAATTAATGATTGATAAAAAAAGCATTGTATATACATAGAGCAAATTTCCAAATTATTGACAAAGAGTTGATTAATTAGGGGAATAAGCATAATAGAAAATTTGTACTCTGCCCCATCTGCGAAGGAAAAATCCGCACGAAAATCAAACCGGACACGGAGGCGAAAATCTTCCGATTTTATGCCAATTATGCAAGAAGGAGGTTGCAATGGATATTAATGATGGAAATGCAGTAGAATCCGTCAATAAAAGCGAATTGAAAAAGTGCAAAGACTGCCTATTTTTTATGAATGGGTGCGAATTTTCGGAGGTAGACAAGAAATTGAATCTCAATGGAGATTTCGCTGCATGTGGACAATTTAAAAGCAAATAGAGCCAAGATGAATTGACACAAGTACCGTTTTTCAGAAGGTCGGGAAAAGATAAGCAAAAGAGATAACGTAGTTGTCTATCTTTAATGAGAAGAAAAGGTTTTTGGAATTGTTTAAAAGTAATTCCTGCTATGGGTGAATGAGGGCATGGGAGATTTCTTAAATGTGTGCAATTTTATGGAGGCATAGAAGCCATGCACAGTCCATAATTAGCCGGAACGTTTATGAAATTTTTTTTGGATAAAATTATTTACTTATTTTAAATTTTTTATTATATGTTTTATACTGATTATAAATTTATTTTTATTATTAAATATATTGTTTTATAAAGGAAAATTTAAAAAATATAAAATTATTAGATAAAAAATAAGATAAAAAATAAAGGAGATTATAGTTATGGGATTTTATAAAAAAATTGATAAATTGGCTTATTGGTTTAGGTATCAAGCTACATATTTAGAAATGGCATATTATTTAAAACAAGTATTAAATGGAAAAGTAAATTCTTATATTAAAGCAGTATCGGAAACTCATAGAGGTATTGGTAAAACAACAGCGTTGGCACGTTTATCTGCACAATATAATATTCCAATTATAGTATCAACATGTGCTGAAGCAAACTATATTGAAAAATATATTCCACAATATTTTCCGAAATATTTTAAAAAACATAAACCTAAAGCGATTAAATTATCTTTATTAGGAAAAGATGATAAAAAATATAAAATTGTTTTAATAGATATTGAATTGGATGATATAAAGCTTGAAAAGATAGATTATTTAAGTCGAGGAACTATTGTGGGATATAAACATGAATACTAGAATTATACATTATTAAAAAAAGGATATAAATTTTTGTTTATTTTTAAAAATAAATTATTAATAAATATAATATCTAATAAATTATTTGAAGTTTAAATTATAGGTTAAAATTGTATTATTTAACTAAATGATATATATTAAATAGAAAATAGGTGAGTTTATGAATTTTAAAACATTTCAGTCGTTATGTTTTTTTAGTAGTTTAGCCTACGCATACCAGGACAACCATATGTGGATGGAGTCAGTATGTAATAGAAACGATCGAAGACCAGACGGCCATAGTTGGAGTATTTGCGACGAGGCGCATTGCCCATATTTTGGAACTCAGATGATTGGAAACAATATTATCATATATCAAGAAAATATTAAAATAGGAAAAGCTAAGAAAATAACAGCAAAGATGATATTAGAACCAGAAGAATATTAAATAAACCAGAGGATTATGATGAAAATATTAATAGTTGTAGATATGCAAAATGATTTTATAGATGGAGTTTTAGGGACAAAAGAAGCGATTGGTATTGTAGATAATGTAGTAAATAAAATTAAGAAATTTAATGGTAAAATTTTTGTTACACTTGATACTCACCAGAGTAATTACATGGAAACATTTGAGGGTAAGAAGCTTCCTGTACCTCATTGTATTAGGATGACAAATGGATGGATACTTAATGAGGATATTATGAAGGTATTAGATGGTAAAGATTATAAGATTATTGAAAAGAGAACTTTTGGATCAACAAAGTTAGTAAACGAAATTCGCAGAATTAAAGGTAATGATGATATTGAAATTGAGTTTGTTGGATTATACACCGATATTTGTGTAGTTTCAAATGTTCTGTTACTGAAAGCATATTTCCCAGAAGTAAAAATGACAGTAGATGCAAATTGCTGTGCTGGTGTTACGCCTGAAAGCCATAAAGCAGCATTAGATACAATGAAAATGTGTCAGATTAATGTGATTGGAGAGTAAATAGATAAATTAATGATATGAATGAAAATATAAAAGAGAATATGGGATATGTTATGTGTGGATATTGCAAGTGGTTTAAAGTCAATGCAGATAGAATTGAAAGCACTTGCAAAAGATTAGATCATAAAAAATATCAATTTGCAAAACCATGGTTTAGATGTTATGATTGCGGTCAATTTAATAAAAAAATTTGCAAAGATTTTAAACCAGCAAAATTATGGAAATATATATTTAAACATTGGACAAGTTTTGATGATTTTATAGGTGAAATATCAGAAAATGAAATTGTTACTCTTACAATAAATGAAGATGATTCTATTTGGTATAAAGTTAAGTATAAAGATTTTGTCGATGGAACATTTATTGATGAAAAAGGAGAATTAAAATGGATTGAAAAGTGTTATTTTAAAAAGTGTAAAGTCACGGAGAAAAATCCGATAGGATATATTTTAGTTCGTGAAAAATCAAATGTTTTCTACTAGGATTTATATAAGAATATAGAAGAAATATGGAAAAATTTGCAAAGAAATACGCAGACAAAAAAATATTAATATTTAAAATTTGAGAGGATTTAAAAATGTTGTTATTTTTTGACATGGAGTTTACAGGATTACATAAAAACACAACCCCTATCAGTCTTGGAATTGTCGCAGAGGACGGAAGTAAATTTTATGCAGAATTTACAGACTATGATAAATCACAGGTTGATTGTTGGATTAAAGAAAATGTTATAGATAATACAATTATTGGTGAAAATAATAATTTTTATGAATTACATAAGAATGATAAAAGTCTTACCGCTTCAATTGGTATAAAAAAACAAATTCAAAATGACCTTTTAAAATGGTTAAAAGGATTCAATTCTATCCAATTTATTTCCGATGTATGTCATTATGACTTTGTTCTACTGATTGATATTTTTGGAACGGCGTTTGATTTACCAGAGAATATATGTGCTACTTGCCACGATATTAATCAAGATATTGCATGTTATTATGGGATTTCCGAACAAGAAGCCTTTGATAAAAATCGAGAAAAAATTGTTATGGAGTTATGTGGACATGAAATTGAAGGTCGAAAACATAATGCTTTGTATGACGCAGAAGTGATAAAAATGATTTATGAAAAGGTGAACAAACAATTATGAAATTATTAGAATTATTAAATGTTTTAGATAAAAATGAAAATATTCAAATAATATATAGAGATTTAGAAAGTGTTGATAGGGCAAAGAGAAGAAGTTTAATAAACATTCTTGATTTAAAAGTAAAAAATATTAAATTAGATGGTGGTGCAACGTTATCTGTAGAAATTGAACCGGATAGGTTTATGGAAAGGTTAATGGATGACGCTGGATAGGTTTATGGAAAGGTTAATAGATGACAATTGAAAAGTTTTTAGATTTTTTGGAAAAAGAAATTATGACAGAAGAAGATAAAGAAAATATTTTTATGCCGCCACTCGAACCACAGATTGTACTTAATATTTTGAAAGACCATTTTCTCGGAGAAGATTGGTATACGGTAAATCCGGTTGGTGTGAAACAGGTTAATACAGAAATGGTATATAATATTTTAGAGAAATATCCACGGCCTTGTAAAAAGAAAAATAGCATTATAAAAAGATTATGGAGGTTTATATGCCAAGAAAAAGAAAAGAATTCAAAATGATTTCTGTTTGTGAAAAATGTGGTAAATTACAGAAACCTGATTTAGAGAAGTCAAATAAAAATTGGATTGTTTATCCGTGTAATGAGGTTTGCGAGTGTGGCGGTAAATTTGTTATGAAATTTGATGAATAATTATTTAATATAAATAATAAATTAAATAATTTAGGGTGATAAATATGAAAAAAGGATTTAAGGAATTATTAAAGGAATTATTATATTTATTAAAAAATTACATAAAAAAATATAATTCAAAAATTATTATGTTTATTAGAATTATAAGTAAAAATATAAATAAAAATTCAAATGAAATAGAAATCGAAATTAAAATAAGTGATATAAAGCGTAAAGTCGGTTATATTAGAAGATATGAAAATATTAATGAATTTAAATATTATATTCCATTAATTATTTCTAAATATGAAGTTAAACAAATACAATGTGAAATTGATTTTGTTGGTATAAATCAAGGTTATGAACTTCATGTATATGATTATTTAAGAATGATAAGACCTGACATAAATATTATTTCTATTACTTATAAAGATTTTTAAAATTATAAGGAAGGGTTATAAATATATGGGATTAACAAAAAAACAAGAAACTCAATTAAATAATAAAATTAAAGATACTTTAAAAAATTTTGAATTGCAAGGGATGAAAATAGGGGCTGTAGGAATCCTTGGAGCAATTTTAGATATGTGTAATGATAATAAAACAGTAGAAGATATTAAAGAATTTTGTGAAAAATCTTTATCTATGGAAGGAATGAAAATTAATAAAACATGAAAAGTATTTTTATAAAGATTAAAAAATGGATAAGAAGAAAATATATTATACATAAATACAAAAAGAATTTTAATACAGGAAGACCTGACATAAATATTATTTCTATTACTTATAAAGATTTTTAAAATTATAAGGAAAGCTTATTTATTTAAAAAATAGTGATAGAGGATATGGACTTATTTCTTTGATATTAAAAGATGTAGTAAAATATAATACTCCTATTTTAGTTCCCACATTACATTTAAAAGATAATATAATAAATGAATTATATGATTTTTACAAATATAATCTTAATCAAATTATAACTCTATCTATAAGAAAAAATATAAAAGAAAAATTAGTTATTGTTCCAGTAGATAATATTAGAGGAAGAAATATTAAAAAAATATTTGTTGATAATAGTTGTACAGAAAAAGATGTATATTTATTTCTTAATCATAACAAACCTATAAATATTATTAATGGATTTGTGACAAAATATTATGATTAATAAATTAAGAAATACTAAAAAATAAAAGAAAGGAAATATATATGAATAAAGATCAAATAATTGAAGCAGCATTTAATACAATTAAGAGTTCTACAGAATGGGGAATGGAGGAAGATGGTAAAATATATGGATATTGGATTAATGGTATAATTTCAGTGGTAGAAGATCTTCTTGAAAAAATTAATAAGGAAGAAAAAGAAATATCTAAACCCTATTTTAATTATGAAAAAATAAGTAAATAAAATAAAAATATATGTGTGAAGGAATAAATATTTGTAATAAAGGGTGGATAAATACTAATTATATAGCGTATAAATTGTTACCACATATGTTTTTGTTTGTGAGGTGATTAATTAAATGGGATGTATAAATACAATTACATATGATAACTTTCCAAAACAAAATAATAATAAATATGGTATTAGTAGTAGAGTAAAAGTTTGTTATCATTATGATACAAGTAAAGTACATTTTGGAACAATTGTTAGGGATGACAAAGAAGAACCATACGAAATTATTATAAAGCTTGATAATGGAAGATATTTAAGAGCATCTGAGTGTCAATATTCTTATATTTATTGAATTATTTTATTGATATATATATGTAATAGTAAAAAAAGAAAATGAGGTCATAAAATGATTAAAATTGATAAGAAAAATAAATTTATATCTGTATTTAATCCAAATACAGGATTTTACATAAGAACTGGAGTTATTAAAGATGGCAAAGACACAGGTAAAGATCCTTTTATGGCTTCATTCCCAGAGTTATTAGATATTGGGATAATGCAAACTTGTGTATGTGCTCATAAATGTAATGTAGATTGTTATCAAAAAGCTATTGAAGAGTCTGGTAAAAATATGTCAATTAAAAATTTTGAATCTATTTTAAAACAAAGCAAGGGTAAATTATTTCAAGTGGCATTAGGTGGTCGTGGTGATGTAGATACTCATGAGAATTTTGAAGAAATTGTAAAATTATGTAGAAAATATAATATTGTACCTAATTTTACAACAAGTGGATTCCTTATGACGAAAGAAAAAGCAAATATTTGTAAAAAGTATTGTGGAGCAGTTGCAATATCAGAGCATTTTGCTGATTATACGGAAAAAGCATTAAATTTATTATTGGAATCTGGGGTTAAAACTAATATTCATTATGTATTAAGTAATAAGAGTATTGATACTGCAATTAATAGATTAAAAAATAATAGTTTTAAATATGGAATTAATGCAGTTATATTTCTTTTATATAAACCAGTTGGTTTTGGTATTGAAGAAAATATGTTAAATCATAATGATTCAAGAGTAAAAAAATTTTTTGAATTGATAAGTAAAGGAAATTATCATCATAAAATTGGGTTTGATAGTTGCTCTTGTTCAGGTATTGTAAATTTTTCCAATAATATTAATTCTAATAGTTTAGATTTTTGTGAGGGTGCAAGATATTCAGGATACATTGATGCAAATATGAATATGATGCCATGTTCATTTGCAAATCAAAATAGTGATTGGTTTGTCAGTTTAAAAAAATATACAATACAAGAAGCGTGGGATAGTGAAATTTTTGAAAAATTTAGATATTCATTAAGAAATTCTTGTAATAAATGTAAAGATAGACAAAAATGTGCTGGCGGATGTCCACTGATAAATCAAATTACTTTATGTAATAGAAAAGAAAGGAAGTTTAAATCATTATAGGTTATATTTATACAATAACAAATAACATAACAAAAAAGGTATATGTGGGACAAACTACTAACCCAGAAGCACGTTGGGCAAAACATAAAAATGTTGCCAAAAATATTTTTTCAACACCATATAAAAGTCATTTATATAATTCTATGAACAAATATGGTTATGATAATTTTTCTTTTAAAATAATAGAAAAGTGTGATTATGAAATTTTAGATGCAAAAGAAAAATATTGGATTAATAAATTAAATACGTTGGAACCTTATGGATATAATATTAAAAATGGTGGAAAAAAATTATTTGGAAAAGACAATCCTTTTTATGGAAAACATCATTCAGAAGAAACAAAACGTATAATATCAGAAAAAATTCAGGAAGAAAAGCATCTGAAGAAGAAAAGATAATGAGAAGTGAACTTAATAAAGGAAATAAAAATCCTTTTTATGGGAAACATCATTCAGAAGAAACAAAAAGGAAAATTAAAGAAACTAATATAAAAAGAGGTAATTATCATAATGCATCTGAAAGAATGAAATTAAACAATCCTAATGATGGTACATTTTTTAATAAACCTGTTATTATGTTAAATGATAAATCTGACATAATAATGTTATTTGAAAGTGCAAAAAAAGCAGGTGATTACATAAAACAAATTGGTTTATCAAAAGCAAAAATACCATCTAATTCAATTTCTGATGTATGTAGAGGAAATCAAAAATCAGCATTTGGATTTTTTTGGAGATATGCCAAACCAATATTTAAAAGTAATTTTAGCGAAAAAACATCTGGATATATTATTGCTAAGAAGTAGAAAAAAGGAGAAAAATTTATATGAAGATAAGAACAGACTTTGTAACAAATAGTAGTAGTTCATCTTTTATTTTATCATTTAAAGATGAAAATAGTATATA
The DNA here is from genome assembly GCA_948762645.1 of uncultured Eubacteriales bacterium. Classification (GTDB taxonomy): domain Bacteria; phylum Bacillota; class Clostridia; order Oscillospirales; family Acutalibacteraceae; genus CAQBRY01. Next base: position 28,944 of record CAQBRY010000008.1, read on the forward strand.
TGATACATTAAAATCTCAGTTTCCTGAAATATTTACTAAAGGATGGTCTTATGAAGAGGATGGTGGATATTTTAATCAATTAATTAATGAAATAAAAAACACTAATAGACTTACAAAAGATGATATTAAAAAGATTGTAAAGGATGAAAGTTGGTGGTCTATTCGATGGGGTCTTGAAGAAATATTAAAATGTGAAAGAAATATGTCATATTCAGAAATTAGAGATTTTTTTAAAACAAATGATGGACAAAAAATGATTGAGAATGAGTGTAAAAATATGATTGATGAAATTATGAAAGATATTGGTGATGATAAAGTAATTGTAGAGGTTAAACATGGTGATGGTGGCGAAGGGGAAGACGGCGTACTAGAGCATGAAATTTTACCTACATTAAATTGTATGAAAGCTTGGTTTTCACATCATTAAAAATTTTTATATAGGACAACTCTTTTATCGAAAAAAATAGGAGAAAAAATGAAAACGACTGAAGAAGTTTTAAATGAAATTCAAGTAGCTATGATATCAAATAATGAGTTAAAGAGAAAAAGTAATATAGCTTTAAATGATGCGCTTAGTTTAATTTTACATAATCAAAAAGAATTACAGGAGCGTTTAGATGAGGAATATAAACGTGGCATGAATGATGCATGGGAAATTGCTAGAGAAATTCATTCTGATTATAATGAATTTACTAATATTTATGGAGAAAAATCAACTATAAATTATGTGATTCAAAATAGTACTCCTTTAGAAGTAAAAGAAAAGATTGCTACTTATAGAAAAGAAGTAAATAAAATTCATGTAGGTGATGTAGTACAGAATAAAAATAACAATACAAAGGCAACAATACTTGATTGTGATCATAATACTAATTTTGTGTTAATGGACGAAAAATATTGGATGGTATTCACAGAAAACGGATGTGTTGAAAGTTGGTGTGAAAATGAATTTACCAAAACTAATAAATCTGTAGATGTATATAGTGTTTTGATGAAATAAAGGAGATAGAGAAATTGATTATTGGAAAATATGATACCGATGATTTGACGGATGGACAAGTCCATGTATTTTATAAATTGTATAATAATCCAGTATCAAAGAATAATCTATTATCTTTAGATTTTTTATCTTATTCTGTAAGTAAAAATTTTCGATGTAGAGAATTTAAAAATTATAAAAATGATTGTGATTACTTGTTAAATATAAAAAAAGAAATATTAAATAAATATGGAATAAATTTAGAAAAACTGTATATTTAATTAAAAAGTACGAGGAGGAACTATTTGAAAAGTAATATATTTATTCCCAAAACAATTAATGTAGGATATCAAAATCGTTCTAGTACATATACAGGTAAATTGGCATATGTAATTTATTATGATGAAAAGGGAAAGTTACGGAAAGAAGCATCTTGGAATAGTTGGCGTGATGAAAAGATTCCAAATGAAGAATTTGATAATGTACCAACAACAGGATTTGTACTGAATAAAAAAGTTGGTGATTACTCTTCAGGTTGGGATCATCGCCAAGCATATTGTAGAGTATATGATCCGCGCAACTTTGAGTTTGAGATAACCATTGAGAACCTGCTGTACATTCTTGAAAATGCTAATTCCATCAAAGGGAAAGGGCTAGAAGGAGAATTTGTTTATGGGTGGGATGATAAAGACTTGGTACTCATACCGGTAGAATCCCCAGATTATAAACAGATCACAGAATATAACAAAATTGTTCATAATAATGAGAGTATTAAGGCAAAAGATTTAATTATAGGAGCTACATATCTAACTAAAAACAATCAAGAAAGAATTTATATGGGCAAATTTGATTATTATTCACATGGTTATAGATGGTTAGAAAATGGAGAATATAAAATCAGTAAAAAATTAGATGATCATTATAGGTATGAGATTCCTTATGATAATATTGATTATCCTTATGGAAAATATTTTTGGTTTGCTTATAAAGATTATGATTATAATTATGTAAATGAAAAAAAAGTTTATAAAGATAATTATAAATGGTGTTTTGAACAATATAAAAGTATATCGAAAAATAAATTTATTACTTGTGTTAATGATAAATGTACACAAGAGTATTCAGAGATTTATGAATCAATGATACGAACAAATCAATTTTCGCCAAGAGATTTTGATAATTTAAAATATATTCCATACACTTTTGAAGAATTTAAAAAAAATGCAGAGAAAATAGAAGATAGATACAATCAAGGTAGATTTAATATATATAATAGGAACTATTTTTCTGATGGTTATTATGAATATGAAATTGAATGTGATAATGAAACAAATTTATGGACAGTTAAACAACATTATTTAAGAACAAATGATAAGGATTTTTATAATAGATTTATCTTTAAAAATGAAGAAAAAAATTATTGTTACAGGAATGAAATTGTAAAAAGAATTATTCCAATGACAATAATTCCAATGACAATAGAAGAATTATATGAGAGATTAAAACCTTGTTATAAAGAAATTTATTTACAAAATGGTAAATTATTTAAAAGGGAGTGTTATTATGGCAACGAAGAATGATGAAAGAGTTTTACAGTTAAAACAGGTTATTGATAAGAAGAAATCAGAATTAAAGGGGTCAAAGAGATTTACACCACTTACAAATTGTGTCTTGGATTTGGAAGAACAGAAATACAATCTGAATGTTCTTCAGCTTGATGATTTACAGTTTTTGCTTGTTAAATTGAATATGTATTTAATGTCTGCTAAGAATTTGGGGATTTGTTTAGAAATTTCAGGATATAACATTGAAGAATGGATTACAGATATTAAATGTAAAATTGAAATTTTTGAGTATAAGAAGAAAGAAGCAGAACTAAAGGCATTAGAAGTTAAATTGGACAAGATGTTATCTAATGAAAAAAGGACTGAATTGGAATTGGATGAGATTACAGCATTGTTGAATTAAAAAACTGAGGTAAAAAAATGATAAGAGAAGCGATACCAGTATTAAATCCAATTAAAGGGATTGATATTGAGGATAAAAATTTAAAAATTGTTTACTTAAAATCTGGAAAATATCTAATTGATGGAGAAGTAATAACTGTTGAATTATATAGCGAAGCAAAAGTCCAAGTAAAAGATGCTTCTGATATTAGAAAAATTACAGAAAATGAGTACATAAAAGAATATGTATGCGGTGAAGAAAATTTATCTGTCAAACAGTATAATGAGCAAATAGAACAGTTATTATCCAAAAGAAAGTATAATGGTTATGATGATGAATGGAAAAGTCTTGAAGATGAATTTGCATATAAAAAATTTATTCGAACATGGACACCGATTTATAACATCAGGCAAGAAATAAGCGAACCTTTATTAGTACAGTTTGAAAAGACAAAATATGATACAGGTTGCCAATATATTCATAATGCATTTCTTAATGGAGATGATAAAGATTTTACACTTTTTACATATGAACAAGGACAGGCATGGTTAGGAATTACAAGGGAATGTTTTGAAGAATTAGGAATGAAATATAAGAAAAATGTAGATTATTTTGCGACTAATAATAAAAAGATTTGGAGTAATTCTTCTCATAGTTGTATTAGATATGTAACGGGTTTTGGCGGTT
>CAQBRY010000009.1 GCA_948762645.1 uncultured Eubacteriales bacterium
CTTCTTTTCTTCTATTTCTATCATTTCCCTCCTTATTTTCCTTTTCCTTCTTTACTTGCTCCTTAAAAATAATTTCAAAAAAATCCCTTCTTAACGCTTAATCCTTTTTACTTATACCTCATATTTCCACTTCTTATCACTCTATATCACAGTCTTAATCTTTATAAAATGCTAATTATTTTCTATACTTCCTTCACATATAAACTTTCTATTCTCACTCAATTATAAACTATCAGGTCGACTATTTACATTTTAGTCGACCTGTTTTTTCACATTTTTATTACCTATTTTCTTTCTAACATCTTATCATAATTCCCTTCATCACACCTTATCATGAAAATATTTGTAATGCACAAGTAATAATATCTCAGATACAAGAATTATTTAACATTATAAACCTTAATTCAAAATGTGTCTCCTGGTCAACAAGATCAGCAGCTCTCGAAGCAATGCATACACATTTTCATACAGAATCTATAATGTCTGGTACAGACTTTAGCTCCGGAGAAGTAGGAGCGGACGATATGGTAGCATACTTAAAGGTCAAATATCAAAATAGTTATTCCTTAATGATCTTTATTCAAAGTCTAGCAAATCGTATGGAAATATTTGAATCTGTTATCTATTATACTTAATTTTAAAAATAAAAAAGAAACTAATATCAAATATAAAAAAATACTCGCACTAACTTTATCATCATTAACTTTATTTTCATTATCTGGGCCAATAGGGTGTAACTTAAATGTAAAATCCACTAAAGCCTTATCAGACACACAATTTGAAAATGTTAAACCTATTAGAAGTCCAAGTGATATATTACAGTTTCATAAACAAGTAGAAAAATTCGTAAAAAAACTTAGAAAAAATTCTAATGGCTCTCTCTCAAACATAATTACAATTAAACATATGAAGATAATAGAGGAAAGATTACATACAGTAATTTCGGGCGTCCAGTCTACCATAAGATCAAACGATAACTCAAGGCTCTGAGCAGGAGTGCCTAATTACTTTCAGTATTTTAGTACAGAACACCTCGATGATACTTCAGAAGACATTACAGAAGAAAGTCAGGCTATGCAACTTAGAGATACTGACCCAGAAGTATACCGTAAAGTTTGTATTGAAGTAAAAGAAATAGCTAACAAACTATTTTATCCCGAAGGAGGAATTGCTAAAACATTAGGAGATTCTCACCAATATTGTGAGAAAATCAAACCTCAAAGAACAAGATTTGGCTTTTCTATAAGTAAACCTGACTTTAGATTTTTAAATGGTAAAAATCCAATATATTCCAAGAATTCTTTACAAAAAATAAAAAATTTACTTAAACATCTAAAAATACATAGTGCTGATGTCTTAATTGCCACGGCTGAAAAAGAAGTTAATATGTATATATATGTATTTATATCAAATATGTACAAAGCCATGGCAAATAGCGATCCGGCTGACATCCTCAGAAGTGCTGTCACTTATTGTAACTTATTTATTCACCCGACAGATTCAGTTTCCATAAAAGGCCGTGAAGACGTAGTATCAGTAAGAGAATTTGCAGCACGTATACTTTATAAAGCCCTTGTTGACAGGGCCGATCTAGGAATAAACGAATAAAACTATATCATATCTTTCATAAAGAAATAAAAGGCTTTTAAAAGCCTTTTATTTTTCAATTTTTTAAATTATATCAAGTCCTGCACTTGCATATCCTGCAACTGTATTTACCAGAGAAAGTCCTGATGCTGTTGCTGTAAATACTACTAAAACTCTCGTACCTTGTGTTAATGATATTCCCAAATTGGATGCATTTACGGTACTTATATTACCTACTGATATTGCTCCTGTCAAAGCAGGGGACAAGGTTCTTGAAACTACAGATGTAAATGTATTATTCGGAGTCGGCGAAGTATAAACATCAACATGTATACTGATCGTCGAACCCACCAACGACAAAGCAGCAGTAGTTGAGAAAAATGCAGTTATACCGTTAAGTGTTCCGTTTCGAGGCATAGAATATGCAAAGTTGGTTACTGTACCTGCAGGGTTCGTAAGGTTTATAGTTCCGCCTACTACTGATATTCCCGGGGCTGAACTACCAAAACCTATAAATGCCGGCGTACCTATTAATCCTCCTGCAATTGTTGTTAAACTAACCGGCCCTCCGGAGGCAAATGGAATTATAGTTCTGGATCCATCTTCTCCTGTTGGACCCGTTGGACCTGTCGGACCTGTGGCTCCAGATAATCCCGTAGCACCTGTTGGACCCGTTGGACCTGTCGGACCTATGTCTCCAGCTAATCCTGTAGCACCTGTTGGACCCGTTGGACCTGTCGGACCTGTGGCTCCAGCTAATCCTGTAGCACCTGTTGCTCCGGTTGGTCCCTGTGTACCTTGCGGTCCTTGTGGGCCTACTACACCTTGGATACCAGTTGGACCTGTGGCTCCTGTTGCTCCGTCGATTCCGGTTGGTCCAGTCGGACCTGTGGGGCCTACCAGTCCTGTGGCACCTGTTACTCCTGTGGGTCCTACTGGACCTGTGGCACCGGTTACACCTGTGGCACCGGTTGGTCCGTAGCAGGGTCCTGTGGCACCTGTTGCACCTGTCGGGCCTGTCGGACCTGTGGCTCCCTGCGGTCCACGACAACAATTACAGCATTCATTATTACAAGAATTTTGTCTATTACAATTACCATCATTATTCGAACAAGAGTTTCCCCTATATATAACCATTTTCATTTCATTTCCTTTCTACTTAATACTTGAGGATAATATATAAGCTACCTCTTATATTATTTTATGGTCTAACATAATTAATTGTGTTATAATATCAGTAATTGGCAACGCTTATAATGCTTTAATTTATGTGATCAAAAAACTCCTTATTCCTTTTATATGAAGAATCATTAGGTTTATATTTTCCTGCCAGATTGTTATAATCTATGGCTTTATTAATTTGTCCGAGACGATACCAACAAACGCTTAACTGTATATAGGGTATGTAATTGTAACAGTCTTCTATCACAAATCCTCCTGATTTATCATTCCTCCTGCACAAAAGGGCTGTCTCATACCAAAATATCGCTTGTATTATCATATTTTTGTCAAAAAAGTGTTTACCTATATCACAACAGATCTCAGCTCTTGGGCTATCATATTCAAAACTCCTTAAAAGAAATCTAAGTGCAAACTTTTCATCTCCATCCCCGTAATGGCAATATGACAAAATTTTACATGCGTCTATATTATTCTCGATCCATCCATTTCCTTCTTCCAAAAAAACGTTTAGCACTTTAATAGCTTCTTTATACCTTTTATGATAATAAAGTTCTCTTCCATAATAAAATTGTTCTCTGGCATTTAAAATTACATTCCCGGCAATCATACTTTCAAATATTTTTAAATTCCTATCCGGATCACCCGGACCTATCTTCTTATGACTTACGGCAAAATCAGAATATATAATCTTTCCTGACGGACATATTGCCTCATGAACTCTTCCCGACCACAAAAAATTGCTGCTCCTTTTTATTATCCTTTCCCTGTAATATGAAAAAATAGGATTTCCCTGATCGTCAAACGCAGTATTATATTTGCACATTATAATATCTGTATCTAAAGATACAGTGCTCTTCAGATCTAAAAGTATCTCCTGATTTTCCTTGGTTACAATGTCATCTGCATCTAACCACATGCAATAATCTTTATTTGCTTTCGAAAATGAAAAATTTCGGGCTAACGAAAAATCGTCAGTCCACTTAAAGTCATATATAGACTTCGTATAATTTAAACATATTTCTTTCGTCTTATCCGTACTCCCCGTATCTACGATTATTATTTCATCTACTATATCCTTAACACATTCTAAACATCTTGCTATAACTTTTTCTTCGTCTTTAATAATCATACATAAACTAACAGTAATCATAAAGCTTCTCCAAAATTAAAGAGATTTTATAGTATACTATTTTCATTTATAAAATTTTGACACCATAATTCTAAATATTCAATCTAAATCGTCTAATTTCAATATACCTAAAAATTTAACTTTTCAACATAACTATTCTCACATCAAATTGTTTCGTTACAAGACACGCAACAATACTTACAAACAATCCTCACAAAACAGAAAAATGGCAGCCCGGCAATATAGTTATTTTCAACAACAATCATATAGCTATTATCTCTGACAAACGAAACAAACTAGGATTAGCATATATAATACATCATTACAGTCCGCATCAAAGAAGTCTCGAGGAAAATGCACTTACAAACTCTAAAATTACCGGTCATTACAGATTCGACGCAAATTTTATAGATAAAAAAATATTGGTAAAGTGGGAATAAGTTTAGTATTTCAATAAAATTCTAAAACTTTAACTTTTGGGTAAAAATTATTTGCAAAATTTACACAAATAAACTAAGTTAAAATCCAAAATCATCCTGCAGCTTAGAAAAATTTACAGACTTCCTTTTTTCTCCCTCCAGATCAAGTATAATTTCTCCATGTCTTAACATGATGGTTCTACTTCCAAATTTTAAAGCGTCTTCAATATTATGCGTAATCATTAAAGTTACCATTTGAGTATTTTTGGTGATTTTTTCAGTTAAATCTAAAATATTGTTCCTAGACTTCGGATCAAGTGCCGCAGTATGTTCATCTAAAAGAAGTATTTTTGGCCTTACAATCGTTGCCATTAGAAGAGTAATAGACTGTCTTTGCCCTCCGGAGAGTAGTCCGACCTTAGTCTTTATACGATCTTCAAGCCCCAAACCAAGCTTTGAAAGTTCTTCTTTAAAAAAATTTAAGTTTTGCTTGGATGTTCCGAAGATTAGACCCCTCTTTGAACCTCTTAGCATCGCAAGAGACAAATTTTCTTCTATCGTCAAATTTGGAGCTGTACCTTTTAAAGGATCTTGAAAAACCCGTCCGATGATCCTTGCCCGTTTATGTTCGACAAGACTCGTAACATCTCTACTATCTACAAAAATTCTACCTGTATCCGGAAACATCGAACCCGATATTAAATTCATCAGAGTCGATTTTCCCGCACCATTTCCTCCAATAATCGTAATAAATTCGTCTTTTTTCACACTTAAATTTAAATTCTTAAAAATAACTTTTTCGTCAGGACGATTTTTATGAAAAATTTTACTTACGTTTTCAATTCTTAACATTTTCAATACCCCTCTTGATAAATTTTTTTATATTTGTAAGCGACAGTAAAGTTGCAGCCACAACTGCCGTAAAAAGTTTTAAATCACTTGGGTTCATTCCCAAACTCAAAACAAAGAAAATTATAAGCCTATAACAAATCGATCCAAAAACAACCGCTATAAGTTTTAACAAAAATGAACTCTTCCTAATTGTCGCTTCTCCAATTACAATTGAAGCAAGTGCAATAACAATTGTTCCCATACCCATATTGACGTCGGCATATCCATTGCCTTGTGCAATCAGTGCCCCTGAAACAGCACACATCGCATTACTTATCATTAGTGCTAAAATTTTTTTATAATCTGTGTTTGCTCCTTGTGCACGCATCATTTGTTCATTGTCGCCTGTCGCACGTATTGCAAGTCCCAGACGCGTTTTGAAAAATATATTTAAAATTACTAAAATTATTGTGCAAATAGTAAATCCAACCATAAAGTTTGAAATCTGCGTATCACCAAAGATCTTAAAAATTGTCTGTTTCCCGAGCAAAGACAGATTCGCTTTACCCATAATCCTAATATTTACCGAATATAATGCTATCATTGTCAAAATACCGGCAAGTATCGCTTGAATTTTAAGCTTTGTGTGTAAAAATCCTGTTGCCAGACCTGCCAATGATCCAACCAATCCGGCAATTACAATACTTAAAACAGGGTCAAATCCTTTAATTATCAATACCGCACAAATACTTGCTCCCAGCGTCAAACTGCCTTCTGCAGTCATATCCGCAAAATTTAAAATCCTAAATGTAACGTATAATCCAAGAGCCAAAATTGCATAAATTAGTCCTTGCGAGAATGTCGATATTAAAATATTCATTGTAAATCTCCTTTAATTTCTTTTGGGACCGTTATACCCAATTTGTTTATTATTTCATCATTTAAAATTAAATTTGCATCTTTTAAATATTTGACCTGCATATTTTGAGGAATATTCTTTCCTTCTAAAATTTCAAAAGCTTGATGAGCCGCCATTTTTCCAAGTTCATAATAATTAAAGCCATATGCCGCAGCGGCTCCTTTTGAGGCCATAATATCTTCGGCACAAACCACAAATTTTTTATTATTTAAAAATGCATGTGAAATTTGCGGCATTGATGAAGCCGTAATTTTATCAATCGGAACATACAGTGCATCAACTTCTTGAGCAAGTTTTTCAGATACCTGCTGAACTTCATGTATTTGAGAAACTGTGACCGTTTTTTCCTCTAAGCCTATTTCCCGTATTTTTTCTACAGCTAACTTAGTCTGATACTGCGGACTTGTATCAATATTTGAATATAAAATTCCAATCTTTTTAACTTCAGGATTTAACTTTGGAATTAGTTCAATAATCTTATCTATAGGTGCTAGATCTGAAACTCCTGTAACGTTCGTATTTGGTTTTTCGTGCGATTTGACAAGTCCGGCCTCTTCAAAGTTCGTAACTGCCGTGGATACAATTGGAATATCTCTTGTAGCGTTTGCTGCAGCTTGTGCACATGGAGTAGAAATTGCTAAAATTAGATCTTTTCTATTATCAACGTACTTATCCGCAATCTGCTGACAATTTGATAAATCCCCACCCGCAATTTCAGTCTCATACTCTACATTCTTCCCATCCTCGTAACCTAGACTTACAAGTTCATCAATAAATCCCCGGCGTGCGTTATCAAGAGATTCATGCTCTACTATCTGTATAATCCCTATTTTAAAGCGCCCATCTTTCCTGCATCCCGGAAAAACCGCTAAAAGTATTAAAAGTAATACATATGATAATTTTTTGAGAATTTTCATGGTGAGGTCTCCTTTAAATTTAATTTTTTAGTGACTTCTGTATTCAAGGCAAGCTTTACATTCTCCAAATACTGAATCGGCATGTTCTCCGGATAATTTTTTCCCTCTAAAATTTCAAATGCTTGATTTGCAGTTTGTTTTCCAAGTTCATAGTAATCCATCGCAAACGTCCCAACTGCACCTTTTGAAATCAAGTTGACTTCTGAACAAATTACAGGGATATTACCTTGCATAGCTGTCTTTGAAATGACCTGCATATTTGAGGCAACCATATTATCAGTCGGAGTATAAATTGCGTCTACTTTTCCAAACATTGATTCCACTACCTGTTGAATTTCAGTCATTTGAGAAAATGTAAATATCTGAGGCGATAAGCCTATTTTTTGGGCTTCCTCAAATGCAATCTGAGCTTGATATTTTGAATTTGCTTCACTTGATGAAAATAAAATACCGATTTTTTTAGCATTAGGTTTCAATTCCTTAACCAGATGAATTTGTTTTGAAATCGGTGCTAAATCTGAAGTGCCTGTAATATTAGATTGTGTTAGTCCTGCTTCTTGAAAGTCCGTAATTGCCGTACCTAGGATCGGAATACTTGAAGTTATTGCCGCTAAAGATTGTGCTGCAGGGGTAGCAATCGCCAAGATTAAATCGGCTTCTTCACTAACAAACTGATTCGCTATTAAAGTACAATTTGCTTGATCCGCTTGAGCGTTTTTATAATCAATTTTTCCACTAAATCCAAGCTCATTTAAACCATCTATAAATCCCTTTCGTGAGGCGTCTAGTGCCTCATGCTCAACATATTGAATAATTCCAATTTTTAAATCTTTTTTATCACTTTTCTTTAAACTTTGCCACATCAAAGTAAAAATTATTAAACATGAAGGCATTAGTAACCACCAAAAAATTTTTTTCATATTAATTCTCCTAAGTCTGATTTTAATAACAAATAGTAATATCTCATGTCTTAAGTAATAAGTATCGTAACCATAAACGAGTGCGTAGCTTTTGAAATTTATTTTTAAATTCATAATCTCCTCCAAAAATATATAAAAAGAGCCAAAACTATTTTATAGTTCGGCTCTTTAAAATCTTTTATAAATTAAAAAGCCATTACTTCTGTCTATCGACATCTGTAATGGCAAATACATCTACTACAGACATCGATTATCTGTAATAGCTATACCAGTTATTAAATTTTAGACTTGAAGCTACTCTACACATAACTTTTCTCCAAAATTTTATTTATATTTTTATTATATTACATAATCTGAATTTTGGAAACTCTAAAATGAATTAACCTATTTTTACTTGAAATAATTTTAAAATGGTACGGATGGCAGAACTTGAACCTGCACAGGATTTCCCACTAGAACCTAAATCTAGCACGTATACCAATTTTGCCGTATCCGCTTTTAATATTATATATTAGTTATGATACAATATTTAATTTATAAAATCAACAGAAAATTTTATACCAACTAATTACTATATAATTTAAAATGATCAGTTAAATTAAAAGACAACCATTGTTAGCTAGTGGGTGAAGAATATTTTCCACTAAAGTTGCTATATTCGTACTTGAGCTTACCTTGTGAACTACGTAATTAACATTTCTAGACATTAAAGTAGGTTTTTCATAATTTTTCCATATAATTCCTTCGTACTCCTGAAAAATATTAGCTTTTCCTGTTGCATTTTGTGCATAAGCCTTAGACAAAGCAGACCAAACTATTGCTTGATCATTACCCTCTGACGGTCTACCCCAATACTTAACTTTAAACCCAATATTATTAAACCAATTCCAATATTCAAAAAGACTGCCGCCTTTAGTTTGTCCGATAGCCATGGACCCTATTTTACGTGCATATAACCACGCAGCTTTTTTGCTTTATTTCCACTATAAAAGACGCCTCCATTTTTTGGTATTTTAAAATTTAATTTTTTTACATCGCCATATATTATATTTACGTTATTTGAAAATAAATTTACATACATTTCTTCTAAATCTATACCACTAACTTGTCCCGAGGCTCTCCTCTTAAAATCTTCTAAACCTTTTCTAAAGTCTATGTCTACAAACTTCCATGAACTACTACTTACATACTGAACAAATTTTTGTAATAATTTATCAGATGAAAAAGTTGGCATTTTTGGTAAATTACTTGTATCGAAGGCATTGCCCACCATAACAATTCCTCTGTTTAAAATAAAATTTTTAAAATATATCAGATATTTTTGTTTATTATATATAATCAAAAGCGCAAAGTCAATATTATTTTTTAATATTTCATAATTATAATTCTATTATCGTCGATTAAAGCATATATATTTATTAGACTTAAGGGGGCTAATAAAATTATGAGATTTATAATCTTAACTAGAAAAAAATTAATATTAATAGCAAGCTGTGTAATTACATCTGTTATTGCTATAGCGTTGTCAATTCACAATATAGGCGTTTTTGCTAACAAATCCAAAAGCAATAGAAAATTACCAATATATTGCGTTGATAAACAAGATAAAGTCGTAAGTTTATCCTTCGACGCAGCTTGGGGTAATGAACAAACTCAAACATTACTTGATATCCTAAAAGAAAAGGACGTTAAATCTACTTTCTTTCTGGTAGGTTTCTGGGCAGAAAAATATCCGGAATCCGTAAAAGCCATATACGATGCAGGCCATGATGTCGGAAATCATTCAAATACTCATCCACATTTGCCAAAACTTTCTCTTGATAAAATAGAATCGGAAATAGAAGAATGTAATCAAAAAATAGAAAAAGTTACGTCTGTCCGTCCTACTTTATTTCGCCCGCCCTACGGTGACTATGATAATAACGTAGTAGAAACTACAAATAAACTTAATATGCACTGTATCCAATGGGACGTTGATAGTCTTGACTGGAAAGATCCTACTCCAGAAGACATGGTCAAAAGAATTAAAAATAAAATTAAACCCGGAAGTATTATTTTAATGCATAATGGTGCCAAGAACACTCCAGAAGCATTACCTAAAATTATTGACTGTATAAAAGAAGAGGGATACAGTATAGTTCCTATTTCTCAAATTATATATACTGAAAATTATCATATGGACTCTCAGGGAAAACAATTACAGTCATAATAAATCAAATCTTGACTTTTAAAAGTTAAAAAAGTATACTTATAAATATAATGGTATTGTAAAAATTTTAAAATATTAGTAATTAATAAAAATAAAAAATTTATAATTAATTATAAATTTTTTATTATATTTAATGTTTTTTGTTGAAAAAATATCTATGTCGTGATATTATATAAAAAAAAAATAAGGATGTGGATATTATGGATAATATTTCAAAAGTTTTTTCTACCATTATGGAAAATCCTAAATTGCAGCAAGAATTAGCTAAAAAGGAGACTATAGAAGAAGCATATGACTACTGTATATCTATTTCTGGTGGTTATACAATAGAAGAATTTAAAGAATCATTACAGAAATTAGTTAAAATGGTCAATAGCATGCCAGAAGAACAACTCGAAAAAATTTCTGGAGGTATAAAATTGAATAATAGAGTTCTTTCCACAATGTTAGCTACAATATCCCTAGCATCGCCTTTGGCAGGTGCAGCAGGATCTACAAAAGAAGCAGTAAATAAACAACCATCTAAAATAAATTCGTTTATAAAAAATGTTAAAGATAAAGTTTCAAAAAATCCAGTAGAATCTGCTTTAGCTACCGCTGGTCTAAGTATACTAGGAATCTTAAGTGTTATGAAATCGTCTAATAGCCACAATAGTGACTCCTCGCAAAAAGATATTAACAAAAATAATGACTCCCTGCCAAAAGATATTAACAAAAATAATGACTCCCTGCCAAAAGATACTAACAAAAATAATGACTCCCTGCCAAAAGATACTAACAAAAATAATGACTCCTCGCCAAAAGATACTAACGAAAATAATGACCCCCCGCAAAACAATATTAACGAAAATAGTATCTCCTCACAAACAAATGTGCCACTTTGCCTTAGAGACATCCATCCAGCTATAAATAGATACAGTGAAATTATTAAATGCTTTAATAAGTTGTCGTGGGATAAGATAAACAGCTATAATCCTCGGGATCTTGCGAACCAATGTGCTAGCTTTTTTAAAGGTGCTGGTGTTTTGGGCATAAATGTCGCACGTAGTCATGTTGGCGGCGTTAAATCAATTCTGCATGGTATTGATAACAATATAAATACGTCCTCTGTGTGGGATGTAGGATTTGATGAAGCGCGGTATTTGGGAACAGATGCACAAGGAAACAAGAAATATTCATATACTCATATACGGGATGATCAAATATTAAAGGTAGATACTACCAATTTAGATAATCTTAAAAACATAGTTATTTATTATAAAACGAGTATGGGATCAAACAAAAATCTTTTTATGAACGATGAGACGAATTCGCCTTATCAATTTACCAATGAACAAAAAGCTATAATTATAAGATATATTCAAGCTGCTTATCTAAAAGCAAAAGGTCTTTAAAGTAATATTTCGGTCTATCACATTTTTTGGTCTCCAAAAATATGCCCTATCATAAAGCTTATAATAATTAGTATTATTTATAAAAGCTTGTATATTTTTATGGAACTCGATTAAAGGCATTCTATCACAATTTCTATTTAGTGGACAATATTCTTGACAAATATCACCCCCATACCAATTTACTTAGTTTTAATAAAATTATTTCTTGGGAGCTTAGTGCTCCCTTTTTTCGTTATATGAGATACACACATATACTTTGTAATTGTCATAACTACGTATGTTTACAAATATTATTTAAATGTAGTATACTTTCTATATAAGATATTAAATAAAAAAACTTACATAGCTTCAGAACATAAATACGGAGAAATAAAATGAATAAATTAAGTAATGTATCGCCGGGCCATTCCGGCGTCGTGATAAAACTTGGAAAATCAGGTAAACTTCGCAGAAAAATAATCGATATGGGTATTACTCCGGGAACTAAAATTACAGTCTTAAGTGTCGCCCCACTTGGAGATCCTATTAAGATAGAAATTCGAGGATATGAATTAAGTATAAGAAAGTCGGAATGTCAAGAAATTATAATTGACGAAGAAAAGGAAGCGATCAAATCAAATAATGAACTTAACTAAAAATAAATATAATGATTCGGTACAAAGTCAAAATAAAATAATAGACATTCATCAAAACCAGAATAAAACATTCAAAATAGGACTCGTAGGTAATCCAAACAGCGGTAAAACTACCCTCTTTAACAGACTAACCGGCAGTAATCAATACGTGGGAAACTGGCCCGGCGTTACAGTTGAAAAAAAAGAAGGAACCCTTAAAAATCATAATCTTTCGGCAAATATCATTGATCTTCCCGGAATATATTCGCTGTCCCCGTACTCGCCCGAGGAAGTTCTTACAAGAGATTTTATTGCAAATGACTGTCCCGACCTAATAATAAACATCATAGATTCGACAAATATTGAAAGAAATCTGTATCTTACAACACAGCTTATGGAACTTGACTGCAATATGATTTTGGCTGTCAATATGATAGATATCCTTGAAAAAAAGGGCAAAGTCATAAATTACGATCTGCTTGAAAAAAAACTTAATGTACCAGTAGTTCCTATATCGGCAAGCAAAGGGGGAGGTCTTGATAAACTTATAGATAAAGCCTCGGAAATACTACATAACCAAATAATCGCTTTCGGACAAAAAAATAAAATCTTTTGTCTGAATATAGAATCTATTATAAATAAAATATCAGATATTATTGAAAAAGATTCAAATATTATCATAAACAAAAGATTTTATGCAGTAAAAATACTCGAAGATGATTTTATAATTACATCTAAATTTAATTTTGATACCAAAACCAAAGAAAAAATTGAAAATCTTAAAAAACAAATCCCCACAGACGATATCTTCGACAGAGAAATAATTATCGCCGATCAAAGATATAAATATATATGCAGTATATGTAAGCAGTCCACAAAGCAAAAAATTACCCGAAAAAAGAAAAGTTTATCAAATAAAATAGACGTCATTGCAACAGGTAAATTTACATCTATACCTCTTTTCGTAATCTTGATGCTTGCTGTTTTTTACATAACTTTCGGGCCTATTGGGAATTATTTTAAAATTTCTGCCGAAAATATTATAAACGTCTATATAGGACAAAAAATTGAAAATATCCTTATTTTCCTGGGAGCTTCAGATTGGTCCTTAAGTCTTGTAATGGACGCTGCCGTACGGGGGGTAGGATCTGTTATATCGTTTTTACCTCAAGTATTAATACTTTATGGTCTACTATCTTTCCTTGAGGACAGCGGATATATGTCCCGAGCTGCCTTTGTAATGGATAAACTGCTTAAAAAACTGGGTCTTTCGGGAAAGTCGTTTATACCTCTTTTAATGGGTTTCGGTTGCAGTGTACCTGCAATTCTTGGCTCACGTATAATTGAAAATAAAAAAGACAGATTTATGACTATCTTCTTAATTCCGTTTATGTCCTGTAGTGCCAAAACCCCCGTCTACTTACTTTTTGCTTCAAGTTTTTTCCCATATCATCAAACGATCGTTATTTTCAGTATTTATATACTCGGTATCTTAGTTGCCATTCTTACCGCATATATATTTAAAGATTCACTGTTTAAAGGTGAAAACTCGACGTTTATTATGGAAATGCCGGAATATAAATTTCCTTCCGCCAAAAATCTATGGCTGCACATTTGGCAAAAAACTAAGGATTTTATCGAAAGAGCCGGTACTGTAATTTTAGGAGCTACTGTTATAATATGGTTTTTAGAGTCTTTTGACAAGAACTTCTCTTTCGTATCAGACAGTTCAAAAAGTATTTTGGCTTTGGCCGGAAATTTTGTATCTCCCATATTTACCGTATGCGGATTTGCCGATTGGAGAGTTGTCGTATCACTCCTTACAGGTCTTATTGCCAAAGAATCGATAGTAAGTTCCATGGCCCTTTTATACGCATCTGACAACGCCCAGCATTTAAGCTACATCTTAACAAACTCCTTTTCTATATATGCAGCTCTTGCTTTTATGGTTTTTGTGCTTTTATATACTCCGTGCGTGGCGGCGGTGTCCGCAATATACAAAGAATTTGGAAGTCTTAAGTTAACCGTCTTTTCAATCATCTACCAACTCTTTATCGCATTTTTATTTTCCGCTCTTACTTTCCAGATAGGCACTTTGATTGGCAGTTTTATACCGTAAAAATAAAGGAGGTCCATTATGATCGCTGATTTAATAGTTATAGCTGTTATAATTTTATTAGCAGTATTTTTGACAGCAAGATTTTTAAATAAACGCAAAAAAAATAAAGATAATCCATATCATTCCGCCTGTAGTTCGTGCTCTATGGCAAATAAATGTTTAAAAATTAAAAATAAAGAAAATCTCAATAAGGACTAGTATATGACAAATAAAAAAAAAGCTCTTGTTATATTCGGCTCCCCACACAAAAACAGTTTTACTGCTTCAATATGCAGTTATTTTACCAAACGTCTTACAGGGTATGATACTGAACTTGTAAATGCATTTGAAAGTAACTTTAGGCCTTGTATTGACTGCAAAAAATGCAGACAGTCCAAAACCTGCGTATTTCGCGATATGGATAATTTCGACTTTATATTCAGACAATCCGACCTAATTATAATAGCATCTCCTCTATATAACTTCTCATTTCCAAGTCCGCTCAAGGCAATTTTTGACAGATTCCAAAGATATTACAGTGAAAAATATTATCTGAATCTTAAACTCCCTCAAAAGTCCGCCATACTAATTCTAACCTGCGGCAGACAAAACAATGACAAATGGATTGAAATATTTAAAAATCAAACTAATATTTTACTTGAATCAATAAATATAAAGCTTATTCATACAATATATATAAAAAATACAGATAATTTAAAATCAGGTGTTGATAATTTGTCGGAAAACGTTAAAATAAACATTAATGACATTGTTAAAAATTTATAAATATAACTATAGACCTAGGTGAGGAAAAATATGAATATACCAAAAAATTTATGTATGGCATGTATGAAAAAAATTAGTGATGAAAAAATTTGTCCGTACTGCGGAGAAAATCAAACCAGTTCCCAGCTAGACCCCTTTTTGCCTAAAGAATATATACTAGACAATAAATATATAATAGGAAAGCAGATTGACATCAATGGGGAAGGTATAAGTTATATAGGGTACGATATTAAAGAAGAAGAAGCCGTGTTTATAAGAGAGTTCTTCCCTAAAAATCTATGCTCAAGAGATCCCGAAAACCAAAACGTAAAAATGAAAGACGGTTTCCAAAAAAAATTCCTCGAAAACAGAGAACATTTTTTAAAATATTTCAGAAGTATTGCAAAACTTAGAAGTTTAAATTGTCTTTGCGTAGTTTATGATATTGTGAAAGAGAATAATACCTGTTATGCTATCTCCGAATGGGTAGACGGCATTAATCTTGAAAACTATATCTACGAAACGGGGGGAGGCATTACATGGAATGATGCTAAAATTATGTTTTCGCCTTTAATATCCTCTCTATCTAAAATGCATCATATGAAAATATTTCATCTTGGAATTAGTCCGAAAAATATAATTGTAATGCCAAATAAAAAAATTAAACTTGTAGGCTTTGCAACCAAAAATCTTAGAAAAATCAATAAAGTCATCGAAGCTAAACTCTATGACGGATGCAGTGCCCTTGAACAATATATCGATATATATGATACCGATGAAAGTACCGACGTCTACGGTATGACCGCTACCATCTTCTTCGCTATTACAGCAGAATATCCTCTCCCAGTTCTTAAAAGAAAAAACGATGATCGTCTTTTAATGCCTAAGGACATCGTAAAAAATTTGTCGGAAAGATCTATTTCAGGTATCGCAAATGGCCTTAAAGTATATCCAAACAACCGTACATTATCCTTCGACAGACTTAAAATTGAAATATCTGACTCTGAAATAGAAAAACTTAAAAAAGATGAAATTGTCCCGGAAAAAGTTAAAAAACAACGTCTTGAAAAAAATAAGTCCCAATTTATATGGGGTATCATTTCATGCGTAATGTCACTTTTAGTTCTAATCCTTGGAATTATCGTTTATCAATTTATATCGAAAAATAATAATACTCCGTCCGACCAAAGCCCCCCCGGACAAAATCAAAATACCGAGATTAATACTTCTAATGAAGAGCCTGATCTAAATCAAGCTGAAAAAATTTCAGTTCCTAATCTAATAGGTAAAAATTATGAAAATATTAAGCAGGAAATGAAAAATAAGAATTATGGATATAATGTTATTTTACTTTCAGAGGACTTTAGCGATACAGTCGAAGAAGGACTGATAATATCTCAAACTCCATCTTATGGCGGGGAGATGTATGAAAACTCCAATGTAGCTGTAAATGTAAGCAAAGGTACTAAAATAAAATATTTACCCGATATAAAAGGTAAACCTATTTCAGAATCATCTAAGCTACTTACATCCTTAAAACTAAATCCCGTGGCTATAAGAGTGTTTAATAATGAATTCCCTGAAGGTACTACAATAGGATATAAAGACAATAATCCGGGAGATTCATTAGAATACGGTTCAGAAGTAGCTATTTTAATTAGTAAAGGAAAAGAATAATTAATGTTTTCTTTACAAAAAATTAATTGTATGATATAATGTATGTATACTATAGGTTAGAGGAGTTTATATATGCATACTTCTAGATTCATCTATAATCATATCATTTTTTCAACAATAACTGCTTTTGCACTATCTTTCTTTATAGGATTATATGTAAGCAATAAAAATAATATCAATCACAATAATAATATACTTGACAATAAATCTGATAATACTCAAAAACTTGATAGTGAAGTAATTTGCAATAGTTCTTGCGACGATAATTGCATGATATGCTTTGATAAGCTCGGCGATGACTGTTATGTATTACCATGTGGACATAAATTCCATAAAAACTGCATCAATCCTTGGATTGAAGAATGCAACAAAGAAGTCTCAGAAGAGGTGTCAGTTGAAATTACATTTCCGGTAACTGATACTACTGGCAATACACAAGATGCTGTGCCAGGTGCAACATATATTGAACGTAGGCAATATTCCCCAGGAAATGAAGTTTATGTGTATGAAATCAAAGAAAATAAAATAACGAAACCCCCTACAGCACCATCTTGTCCAACATGCCGTTGTCCATTTCAACTAAGCACTTTACATTAATTAGTTATTATACTTGTCTTTAATATTTTTAAGTATCCCCGATGTCATTTCATCAAATTTAATTACTTTATTATGTAAAAATAAATATTCATTATATATCTTTTTAAGTTCAGTGGGAGTAAGTCCTGAAAGAGCAGAAAAACCATCCATAAAAACTCGTTCTTTATTGGAATTATAAAAACACATTGAAACAACACAAGCATACTCACTTATTTGCTTACAAAGTTCTTTGTTAAATCCCTGACTTGTAAGCTTACCTACCAAATTCTTATACATGACTTCACAACGTAAAAAATCGTATGACGAAAGAAGTTTTATCCCAAAACTTTTTCCACATACCATGATCGGCTCAATTAACCCAACTTTGCCTATACTCTTATTTTCCATGTCCACCATAAATACTCACCGCTCCTCATTATTATTTTCCTATCCTTAATTCAAGATATATAAGCCGCAAAAATTAAGCGACTTATATATTTTTTATTTAGATCTTAATTTTTATGAAGTATTGCCCTTATATATATGATATTTTCAGATATTTTTACAGCGTCAGCCTTTTTTAGAATATAGTTATTCCCCTCATCTTGTATCTGCGACCCGATAGGATACGCATCTAACCTTACGGTCGGGTCTCCTATATATAAATATATTCCGTCATCGTTTGTATTATTATCTGTATCTGTTAAATAAGTTTCACTATTGGGTCTGAAGGGCTGAATAAAAGCTTTTACCTTGTGTACTTTACTATCAACACTATTTGTAATAGTTACTTCGTGACCATATCTTTCAATAAGTTCGTTTGCAGACATATTCATATGCTTTCTATCCTCTCGAATATAAAATCTTCATCATTTAATAAATCTGCCACGCTACTTTTGGCATCTCTCCATACAGCAAGAGCTATTTGTAGGCTTACTTTCTTATCATTTTTTACGCTTATATCTCCTGCCGTAAAAGATTCAAGTCCTCCGCCGGAAGCCTTATACATTATATATCTATAAAATGTCAGGGCTGCCGCGGCAGCACCAAGTCTTCTGCTATTTTTGGAAACATCGACTCCCTCTTTGACATGCACCCTTATCTGCTCTATAGATTCGCTGCAAAGAGACGTCCATGGCGCTGCTTGGTCTATGTTTAAACCGGCTATTATAGAGAATCTTTCAAGAACTTCTTGTATGTCCAAATAAATCATCCCTTACTTTTTCTTTTTTATTATTAAGCTCCATAAGTAAGTACTTTTACTGCGTCTTTAAAGAGTCTTGAAAATCCTGCTGTTATACTTATTGTTGCTCTTTCAAGTTGTCTGTCGATTACTTTATCGTAATCTACTAAAATATCTCCGCTTTGAACCATTTGAAGTGCACAACCTTTATCAAATCCAAGCACTTGATTTGCATCCATGCTTGGCGCTACAAATAGACTTGCTCCCATTGGCGTAAATACTTTTCCGGTTCCTTGGAAATATAGTCCTGTTATAGAATCTTTCATATCGGAAAGAGCTAAAATCTCTTTTACGGTAGCTGCCGGTGCAAGCATTGTATTTAGTTTATATGGAGAGAGTTCTTCCCAAAGCTCGAGTAAGTGATCATATGTAATGGTTGCCCCTGAACCTGTAACTGAACCCGCATTGTCTGATCCACTGCCATCGCCTTTGATTAATGCATCTACTGCGTCTGTTAAGAGTTCATTTGCAAGGTCTGCTCCGATCCTCTTTAGTATTACTGCTACTACGTCTAAATTCTGGAACCTTAAAGCTTCGTATGAAGATGAAAATACTCTGCCATGTTTCTTTAAAGATACTAATTTTTCTTTTGTCCTTACATTTACGTTACGTATTGTAGTTCCCTCTGCTACGGAATTAGTTTCAGATGCATCAGTTGTGGATGATACTGCTCTATAATCGATTCCATCTACTTTTGTGGTTGTTGCTAAGATTGATTCGAGAGTATCGCATTCTGCCATACCTTGTCTTACTGCTCTTGCAATGAACTCTGGGAATAATACTGCTGAATCAGTTGTACTAAAAAACTTCTCGACCATATCGCAGCCTGTTCCGCTTACTTTTATATCAAATCTTTTTAATTGTCTTTGATAAGCGTCTAAGCCCTCGAGCTCTGTTCCCTTATAATTTACGGTTGGATCTACTGATTCTAAAACTTGTGTAAAGTTCTTCCCTCCGACTGTATACATACCTTTTTCTAATCTTATTGAATCACAAAATGCCATTTTATTTTCCTCCTATATATTAATTTATTTTTTGTTTTTAAAAAATTTATATTTTGAATTGTGTATTATTAATAGTTTCTACATTTTTCTCAATCTGACTAAGCTGCGGCCTTGCAGGTAAAACCTTGGCATATTTTTCTTTATAAGAGTCCCTGAAAGATTTGAGTTCTTCAACTGAAAGTTTCTCTATCACACCTTTCATGACGTTTGCCATACCTGGTTCAAGCATAGCTGAAAGTTTAAGTACCTCTTCTTTCAAATCTTTCTGATATACCTCGCCAATTTTAGCTTTTTCTTTTAAATTTTCTATAGTGTTATAAAGCTGCTGGGACTGGTTCCCATCAAGACTAATTTCTTTGCCTAAACTGAGCATTTTAACAACATCTTGCATACTTTTATCACCTCCATTCAGGCAAGGACTATATCCCTTAATAACACCGGCCTCCCTCTGAGACGGGACGGCCACAAAAGACCATTCATAAGCGTCCATTGGGTTATCGAGAATAGCATAACAAAGTTCCATTTTTCCTGATTTCTTATAATGTTTTCCTTTTCGGTGGTCGCAACCGACTTTTTTCATATCTTTACCGCATATAGAACATATTACATTTTCTACTGCGCACCCTACACTCACCTCCTTTGTAATACCCGAGTCTATCGACATTATAAAATCTTCATTTTTCTTAAGTCTTGGCATATATGCTCTGGCAATAACTCGAAAGTAAGGTTCTCCTACTTTATTTTCTCTTCCCGGTACCTTCTCAACCGTGCATTCAAATATTCTCGCCGTCTGGTTCTCGCTCTTCATGTCGTGATTTAAAATACCCGTAGAACCTACGAAAAGTTTTGACAACTTTTCAAGCGACTGAGGAGTAAATTTTTCATTGTCTCTGTCAATGTCATTGTCGCAAAGTACTACTGAAAAAACATATATTTCTTCTTCTTTAAATTTCCTTCTCGTAAATTTATTTATAAGATCCAAATCTTCCTTAGCGATATTATGACTTACTGCTGACTTTACTATAAATCCGTCTTTCATAACTTCTTTTCCTCCTTCTTAATTTTTTGAAGCGCTCTCATTTTCATGGATTCTTTGTTCAATTTCTCTTGCCTTCGCATTGTTAAGTCTCGCATTGGACAGTTGTAATTCGTCTTTAAGGTTGACGTTATCCCAAACAATCTTATAGTCGCAAATATATCCACTTAGTCCCATCCAAACATTACATATTTTATTTATTATCGGATTAAGTAATCTCCTGTACCCCTCAAGTTCACTGCTTAATATGTCTGCCTGTTGATTTGACATCGTCTCCGTTGTCGACCAGGAAAGTCCAAGTAAAAACGGCGGTATTGAAAGCTTACTTATAATTTGTTCGAGCATTTGTCTTACAGGCACTTGACTGTCAAGTATCTGATTATCTGCCCCGATAACCTTTATATCTACGTCCCCGACGGCTATAAAGTCGCTTGGATGAAGACTATCTTTCATAGCGCGTCCCCACTGTTCGGCGATTTGTCTTGCCCTGTCTTTTGCATAGGCTCTTTCACCGGCATCTGAGGACGGTTTATATGTAACTGCAAATCTGACGTTTCCTACTCTCTCCCAGTTAATACCTATACTGTTATAAATTTTAAGTAAAATATTACTTATAAACGGAAGTCCTTTCATTATTGAATTACCGTATATATGTCCGGGCTCCGGATTAAGCGCTGAGATTAATACAAGCTCGGGATACTTTATTTCTACTGATTCTTCCCCTTCTCTTTTCCTGCAAATCTTAAGTTTTAAAGGACTATTATCTACTTTAAGTTCTACGTCCCTTAAAGACGCATTATAAAGGGCTTTTATTTTATTTCCATCTCCATTTACAACTATTTCTCCCACAGCTGTACCATAAGTTAAAAGCTGATTTAAATGCGTTAGAATAAAACTGCTCGCTCCAAGTCCACAAGCATTTACTTGTATATTGGACATGAACTTATTAATCTCATATTCTATATCTTTATCCTCACACGAAATTTTGAAATCTCCAACAAGTCTTACTATCTTCGATATTGCTGCGTCTATAATTGGTACGGCCTCTTTAAGCGTGGAATATAATTTCATTTCAAAATCCGCTCTAGGACTATAATTTTCTATAACACTGAAAGGATGACTGACATTTAATCCTGTTGATACTGTTTGTACAGCAGCTTTTTTGTCCTTCTTTCCTCTGAAAAACTCCACTTCTATCGCTCCTTTATCTCTTAGCGGCTAACGCAAAAAATGGTTCGTCGTCCTCCGCCATTATTGTTGTTACAAAATATCTTATATCATCCATTGCATGGTCATTTTCTTTTACAGGCGTATCTTTTGTTCCTCCCTCCCCCCACCTGTAAAGTGAGAACTCTCTCATTGAATTTTCACAATTACTACATATCTTAATTTTCCCTTGTTTAAGTGCACTCGAGACTTCCCTTATTCCATCAACAACATTATTTTTGGCAGGTATTACATTAAACCTTCCATATCTCCTAATTAAAGTTATAAAACTTGCCGCCGAGGGGTCAACTGTCATGTAACTTATGTATCTGTCGCCAACTAAATTACATAAACATTGATAATGTTCTTCGTCTGTACGTGTTTCACCCTCTTTACGTGAATCATAGTAATATTCATCTATCCTATACCACGTTCCTTCATGTTCCCCCCAGAGTCCACAAGACGTCGGATTTACAATCCCATAATCACAAGATACTGCGTATCTTGAAAATTCAAAATTCGGTACGCTACAAAATGCGTCTTCTTTCGTCATATAAGGATAAATGAGCCCTTCAACCGCTACCCATCTTCCTTCTATAAACCTTTGGTAAAACGTGCCTGTATAAAGTCTTTCATACCTTTCCTTTACACTTTCGGAAAGAGATGGGTTATCCGACATTTTAAAATGTAAGTAAAACGCGTTTTTTTGTTTTTTCCCGATTATCCATTCTTTATAAAACCAATGTCCCGGATACTCCGGATTACAGTTAAACCAAAATTTAGATCCATATATAGAACATCTTGCCAATGCTTGTTCCACAAAAGATTTCGGCATTAATGCCACTTCATCAAAAAATACTCCGGAAAGCGTAATACCCTGTATCAAAGAAGATGACGCCTCATCTTTACCTCCAAATAAATAAAATATGTTATATCTGCCGTCATAACTTATCTCTATTATATTTTCCGATATTTTTTGCTTACATAAAAATCCAAGATCCGTAAGTATGGGGATAAGGGGAGTGACAACGTTTCTTCGAAGTGATCTTATAGTCTTGCCGCAAATAGCAAAAACTCCATTATTAAACCGATAAAATGCCCATAATATAAAACTTATCGACATACATACCGTCTTACCGCTTCTTATAGCGCCATCGCATATAATTGCGTCATACTTCTCGTATTTACTGTTCCTTGCCCACCACGAAAGTACTTTTATTTGTTTTGCAGAAAAAGGTACTAATTCCAAAATTTATTACCCCCTTGCATATTTATTTTTCCGTTTTATTTAAAGACTCTATCCCTTTTTCCAGCGCATAATAAAACGGATTTATATCATTTCTTTGTCCTACGTCCACTTGCTCAAGCTTTTCAAGCGCCTTTATACGGTCAAAAAATTTTATCTCCATAGCTCCGTCTTTTGGCTTCTTTATCTCCGATATATTAAAAAGATCCATTTCTTCTAAAGCTTTATAGTCTAATTTTTCAGAATATATTAGTTTTACGGCGTCCGTTATATTTCCAAATGCCAAACGTTCGTACCCTATACAGGCTTTATAGAGTAAATTTTTCTTTTTATCCTCATAAAGATTTTGTATTTCTTCCTTTATTGCTTCATCTGAAAGCAGAGATATCGAATCTTGCTCTGAATTGTTTTGAAGTCCTGAAAGCATGGATGCCTCTTTTACATTACCTGTATTTATGTAATAGTAACAAAAGTTCCTTTCTTTTTTAGTTAGACGTCTTTTAGTATTTTGCTTCATATTTTTTCTCTCCTTTTAAACTCTTTTCCAATATTCCATAAAAAACTATAATTTATTGCCTATATTAAGCCAAACTATTTTAATTTTTATAAAAATTTTTATAGATTAATAAAACTTTAAATTTTTAAAGGATTTATATATTTTTAAAAATATCGTTAAATTTATATAATTTATATAAAAAAATACTTGATATATATATATATATATATTAAAATACTACTAGCGATAATAAAAATCGCATAATTTCAATAAAGTAGGAGTGATATTTTATGGGATTAATCTTAGCCAAAATACCTATTGAAAAAGAAACATACAATGATTTATCAAATATGAAAGATATTATTAAAGATTTAATATTATTTGAAAATCCTACTGACAAGAAAAATCCTTTTGCTTTTGTTAAAAAAGGAAGAAATCCAAAAAATTATGGTGGATTTTATCACACACTTAATGAAAAGATAATGAGTCTAGCTTTTATCCCAAAAGCTTCGCCAGAAGAAGGGCAATATGAGGAAACAATGATAAAAATAGCTGAACTCGAAGACGAATTGACTTCTAAATCTGCAAATCTGAAGGAACTCAGCCAAAGCAATAAGCCTGAGGAGTATTCAAAAGCAGTGAAATCAATTCAAGCAACTTCAATTACTCTTTCCCAACTTTCCGAAAAAGCTAAAAAATTAAAAAAGATTGTACAGCTAAAACTAAATAATAATAAAGATAAATATAGCTATGATGAATGCCACCAGCGTATGTACGATATTCACACCAAATTATACGATCTTTGCGATGAAGCAGATAAACAGAAATAATCTGCACATTTCATAATTTTTTAATTCAAATATTATAAGATTTTATTAGATAAAATCTGTCATTAGACGTATAACTTTTTAAACATAAAAAAGCTACCGAAAAATCTTCGGTAGCTTGTTTGCTATAAAATTTATTTAATAAAGTTCATAATTTGATCCGCTATAAAAACAGCTGCTGTAGCCGACAAACATACTGTCAAAAGGTCCCTTTCAAAGTATGCTAATATACATGCTATTACTACTCCAGCTATAGCTGACGGTACACTCGCCGTGGAATGAAATGCTTCCGGTATAGCCATAGAAGTAAGTACTGCATATGGTATATAAAATAAAAAGGACTGTATAAATCTATTTTTTATCGGCTTCTTACAAAATATTAGAGGCAAAACTCTTAAGCAAAACATTACTACTGCCATAGCTGCTATGGCTTTTAAAAGCACTCCATAATCTATCATTGTACTTTTGCCTCCTCCTGGGTATTATTATCAGAATTATGTACAGGAAAAAATACTGCGCCTAAAGTTGCAGACACCATCGCACATATTATGATTATCCAACCGGATGTTATATGACTAGTTATTATAGGATTACACTCCAAAAGTACACTTATAAGTATAGAATTTATTATTATAAATAATACTTGTTTTGACTTCTTAGCCGAAGGAATAACAAGAGCTATAATCATAGCATATAAAATTATTCCCAGTGCGTCACCTACTGATTTTGGTAATATATTTGTAAATAAACATCCAACTATCGATCCGGAAAACCATCCTAAAAACGGAAGAGTAGCCAATCCAAAAAGGTATGGTGCTTTAAGTTTGCCCGGGTTTTGTACGGCTACTGCAAATATTTCATCAGTATTAAATATACCAAAACAAACCCTTTGTAAAAAACCCATGCTTGTATCCAGCCTCTGGGCCATAGATATTGACAATAACAAGTACCTGCAGTTAATAACCAAAAGTGTAAGAGCAAATGTTATGATCGAAACCTCTCCACCTTCAATTAAGTTTAGTACGGCAAACTCTCCTGACCCTGAATAAACAGCTACATTCATAAGTTGGGCAATCCATATATTCATTCCAAGCTTCGAGGCTGATATACCAAATGCTAAAGCAATCGGTATATATCCAAGGCAAATCGGTATTCCATCAAGAAAACCTTTCTTATATCCTAGCTCAGAAGTCTGCTTGATATTGCTTTCCAAAAAAATCACTACCTTCCCATAAATAATAAGCATATATAAATATATATGCTTATTATTACTTTTTATTTTAAGTTTTGTCAATACAATCTTTATATTTTATTTCGATGTAATCAGCTGATTGCTTTAATAGATTAGGTAAATCCATTACATCTTTTACCATCATGCCATATATTTTTGTACAATCCTTAATTAATCCAGTCACAGCTCCGCTGCCATTAAGTATATCCATTACAAATTTATAACTATTTGTGCCACTGGTACATATAGGATAAAGTGATTTAATAAACCTTTCAGGCGCTAGAGAATTTATTTCTGACGATAAACTATCAACATTCAATCCCTGTATACGTACGCTACTTCCATGATATTTCTTGTCTATCCATTCGCTTGGGTGCTTATATTTAAGATTACTCAGAATTTGCATACTAAACATATTCATCAGACCTGCTATAAAAGGTTTGCTAGAAGTTTTATTTATTTTTTCTAATTCATTATACTTTTTGGAACGTTTGGTTTGTCTCATATAGAAATATAGCTGTACTATACGGAAGTCATTTACGACATCTTTTTTCTGATCGAGTTCTAAAGCAAGTTTTTCAGCATGATCTCTAATGTCTTTAAGAACACCATAATTTTTAGTTGACAAAAGCACATATTCATTATATTTATCCACTATTATTTTCTTTTTATTAGGTAGTGTAATTCCTTTTAACTTTACTTCCTTTATAGTTAATTTTTCCATACTCATAATATCGCTCCCTTTTATTATAAAACAACTTATACATTATATATATATATATATATATATATATATTACACGAAAAAATAAAAAAACAAGAGTAATTTTATAAAAATTACTCTTCCAATTTTAGTACGGACATAAAAGCATCTTGAGGTATTTCTACGTTCCCTAGTTGCCTCATACGTTTTTTACCCTCTTTTTGTTTTTCTAAAAGCTTTTTCTTCCTCGTAATATCTCCGCCGTAACATTTTGCCAGAACGTCTTTTCTCATTGCTTTAACCGTTTCCCTTGCAATTATCTTTCCGCCAATACACGCCTGAATCGGTATCTCAAAAAGTTGGCGAGGTATTTTTTCTTTTAATTTTTCAGCCATTTTTCGTCCACGATAATATGCTTTGTCTCTATGAATTATAAAAGAAAGTGCATCCACGACTTCTCCATTTAGCATTATATCTAATTTTACCAAATCTGATTTATTATACTCTGCTATCTCATAGTCAAATGACGCGTATCCCTTCGTCTTGGACTTTAAAACATCAAAAAAATCATATACTATCTCATTTAAAGGTAATTTATAGTGTATATCTACTCGGCTTGTGTCGATATACTTCATATCTACGAAAACACCGCGTCTATCCTGGCAAAGTTCCATTATATTTCCTATATATTCTGACGGTGAGTATATATGCGAGTCTGTCATGGGCTCTTCGGCACTTTCTATATTGGCAGGGTTTGGGTAGTTTGAAGGGTTATCTATAAAAATAGTTTCTCCGCTTGTAAGGTTGATCTTATAAATTACGCTTGGTGCAGTCGTAATTATACCTATATTATATTCTCTCTCGAGCCTTTCCTCTATTACTTCCATATGAAGAAGTCCCAAAAATCCACACCTAAAACCAAAGCCAAGTGCCGTTGACGTCTCTGGCTCAAACGTAAGAGAGGCGTCATTGAGTTTTAACTTTTCAAGTGCGTCCCTTAAGTCTGCATATTTGGATCCGTCGAGAGGATATATACCGCAAAATACCATTGGATTTACTTCCCGATATCCTGGTAAAGGACTGTTTGCAGGATTACTGCTCAGTGTTATAGTGTCTCCTACCTTAGCCGTACTTACAGTTTTTATCGAAGCAGCTATATATCCTACTTCCCCGGATTTTAGTTCGTTCCTAGATTCTAAACTTGTAGCTTTTAAAAATCCACATTCGACAACTGTAAATTCGCTGCCCGTAGACATAAATTTAATTGTATCCCCAACCGTAAGCTTCCCCTCTACTACTCTAACATATACTACCACACCTTTATATTGATCATAAAATGAATCAAAAATAAGCGCCTTTAGCGCAGCATTATCATCACACGACGGGGGAGGAATTAACTTTACTATTCCTTCAAGTACGTCTTTAATATTTATACCCGATTTTGCTGATACTCTAGGTGCATCCAGTGCAGGAATTCCGATAATATCCTCTATTTCCTTACATACTTGGTCGGGCTGTGCACTTGGAAGATCGATTTTATTTATTACGGGCATAATTTCAAGTCCTGAATCTATTGCTAAGTAAGTATTTGCAAGCGTCTGTGCCTCTACACCTTGGGAAGCGTCCACAACGAGTATTGCCCCCTCACACGCCGCCAAAGACCTTGATACTTCATAATTAAAGTCAACGTGACCCGGTGTATCTATCAAATTAAATGTATACTCATTTCCGTCATCTGACTTATAGTTAAGCGTCACGGCATGAGACTTAATCGTTATACCTCTTTCACGTTCAAGATCCATATTGTCCAGAAGCTGATTTTCCATATCCCTTTTTTCTACTGAATTTGTAAGTTCCAGTATTCTATCTGCAAGTGTGGACTTTCCGTGGTCTATGTGAGCTATTATACAAAAATTCCTAATTCTTTTTTTTACTTCTCTCATCTATTTCATCTTCCCCTTATAAAATTATTTTAATATATAACAAAGATAAAATAAATATAAAAATATTTCATAGACTAAAAAATAAAATAGTCTATGAAGCTTTAACTTACAAAATCTCAAAAACTTGTAAATTTTACCTATTTTTTTACAAGCTTACTTTTTACGGAATTAAAAGAATTATTAAATTTATCAAACCATTGTTTTTCTTTTCCCTTTTTTATAACCCACTTTCCACCTTCCCATACACATATACATGAAGCAATAAAAGTTGTAAGAGAAGCACTTGCAGCAGCGATATTGGGTAATCCCGCGCGCATCAACAAGTCGCATTCTTTTTCAAAAGGGATTAAAACTCCACCTGTAAAAGCACCACCAGAAATATTATTAAAATCATTGTCTGATAATTTAGTCAACTTTTGCTTTATGTCACCAAGAAATTTTCCCAGCATTTCTATATCCTCTTTGCTAACTTGAATACCATTTTCTGAAAAAATTTCCAAAACCTCTTCTTCTGTTTTCGCATTAATTACTTTGTTTAAAAGCTCTTTGTTTTTTAATTTGTTCAATAATTCTTCATTCATATTATACACCTCTTAATATTTAAGATGTATAAATTATATATATATATATAAATGTCAACATTTTTTAAACAAAATATCTATTAAAATAATTTGGAAAGATACATAAGCCCAAGCGTATTCGGTCCGCAGTGAGATGAAATCGTACATCCCGCTCTTTGAATATATATATTATCAAAGTAATTCATTTCCTTTACCTTCTTATAAACAGCTTTTATACAATCCACATTGGCACCTGCATGAGTAATAAATATATGCTCTTTGTCTATAAGCTCAATATTTTCTAAAACGTCGTCTGTATACTTTAAAAGCACTTTATCAAACGAACCTCTATACTT
>CAQBRY010000010.1:0-9552 GCA_948762645.1 uncultured Eubacteriales bacterium
GACATGAGCCGAAAAATTAGGTCAACACTCAAAACAAAAAATAGCCAAGGCTATGCAATAGGACATCCGCCTTATGGATATAAGTATGATGAAATTGACAAAAAGCGTTGGACTATTGATGAAGAAGCTGCAGACGTTGTTCGCCACATTTTTGACCTTCGGAAACAAGGCGAAAGCATGAATGAAATAGCCAAAATTCTTAAAAAAGAAAAAGTTTATATTCCTTCAGTTTATGCAATGAAAAAAGGTTTTAAAAAGCCACTAGCTAAACCGCCACTTGGAGAATATTTGTGGACTCATGTGATGGTTCGGAGCATAATGTCTAACCAGTCTTATGTTGGGGATGTAATCAATTTTAAAACTTATAGCAAATCATTTAAGCTGAAAAAACGCCTCGAAAATGACAAAGAAAATTGGCAAATACACAAAGATGTGCATGAACCAATAATTGACAGAGAACTCTTTGAGATGATACAAAAGACTTTTAAAACCACTAAATGTCAGAAACCAAGACATATTGAAAAAAATATGTTCGCAGGATTCTTACGGTGTTCCGATTTCGGAGCAAATCTAAATTATAAATTCACTCATGACAATCCTGATAATCATTACTTTTCATGTAAAAATAATCGGGCGCAAAACGGATTATGCAAAAAATCTCATCACATTAGAGTAGATGTACTCACAAATTTAGTGAAAAACGATATTGCAAATATAGTGAGATTTGCGACCAATTTTGAAGATGAGTTTGTGAAGATAGTTGTTGATGAAGATTATAAACGAATTCAAGCGATCCAAAAGAAAAACCTCGAAACATTAAAAAAATGCTTTCACGCGACAAAGAACTTGATACTTTATGTGAAAAAGTCTTTGAGGAAAAAATCTTAGGCAATCTATCAGAAGAAAGATTTTCGAAGCTATCAGCGAAATACGAAGAAGAACAATTTGAACTTAAAGCCCAAATTAAAAACATGAAAAAGATAGTCGCCGAAGAGAAAAATCATGAGCTTAATGCTGACGGATTCCTTAAAATTGTCAGAAAATACTCTGATGTTGAAGAACTGACCCTCGATATTTTGCAAGAGTTTATTGACAAAATTGTTGTTCACCACCGCGAAGAAATTATGGGAGAAACCACTCAAAAGGTAGAGATTTATTACAAAATGATAGGACATATAGAAATTCCGAGAATGTCAAAACTTGAACGAGAAAGTTTTATAAAGAATTTCGGGCGAAAAAAAGAAGAGCGGATTGCTTAATACAATCTACTCTTCAAAATGGAGAATCAACCAAGTCCCTGATGGTTCTCCAGCATGGTACCGGTAGTGGGACTTGAACCCACACGTGGATAATCCACAACAGATTTTGAGTCTGCCTCGTCTACCATTCCAACACACCGGCATAGCACATTGTATATGGTAGCATGTCGCTTTTAAAAAGTCAAATAGTTCATAAATTTAAAAATAGTTTTTTGGATTTACAGGTTTATTATTTATTCTAACTTCAAGATGCAAGTGATTTCCGGTAGACTTTCCTGTAGAGCCGACTTCTGCTATTTTTTGTCCTTTTATTACTCTATCTCCAGAGCTTACCAACAATTTACTGCAGTGAGCATATAATGTAGAGATTTTACCATCTTCGTGAGAAATTATTATGTGTTTACCGTAACCGCTATTATCACTTGCAGAATATGTTACTACTCCATTACTACAGGCTAAAATATCTTGCCCTGCTATTCCTGAACTTGAAATATCTATTCCTGTATGGAATCCATCTTCGCGGTAACCAAATGGACTTGAAATATTTTTTGTATAAGTAACAGGCCATAATAAATTATTGTCATCAAGTTGTTTTGTACCTATAGTTACTTGTTCATCGATTTTTTCTTGTATTGTTGAGTGGGAAATATTTATTCTGGTTATTTCTTCATCATCTATATAAGTTACCTCATCTACGTATACATCAAGACCATTTATACCTTCTTGAGTTATTTGCTTGTAGTTGGTAAATTTAGTTGAATCCTCAGTTTTAATTGATTCGAAGGCAATTTCTACTTCTCTTTGTTCTACATGGGAGTATTTAACATGTATAATTTTTTTAAATACTTCTATTCTGATTGTGCCTAAATTTTCTATTTGAAAGTCATCTGGTAAGTTGTTTAGTTCTTTTATTTTTTCAGCGGTTGTTTTAAATTTTTCGCAGATTAATTCTAAATTATCATTTTCAGATATTTCGTAAGAAATGATATCTTTTTTACCTTGTAGTATTAACTCTTTTGCTTCATCATCTGATATGATTTCATCTGAAGAATATAAACCATACTCCGTACGTATATCCTCAACAAAAGATGAACATAAATTTTTATCTTTTATATATTTGGATTTTAGCTGCGACAATGTATTCCTTAAAAAATCTTTATTTTTATTTGCGAATATTAATTTATTGTCTACGTATAGACCTGTAGCTGGCTGTATATTTTCTTTTAATTCTTCTGAAATTATATTCTTTATTTCGTCCGGCGATACAATTTCAGAGTTCTTTACGGACACTATTTTATATTCCGGAATTAACGATACTTCTTCACAATCATTATTTATGATTTGATCTTTAATAATAGTATTTATTTTTTCACAGACTTTTTCATCCTGTATTTTTGCAATTTCTTTTCCGTTATAACTTAGAATTAGTCCGTAGTTCTGATTGTTCCAATAGCTTATGGTTGATATGAAAGTGAGTATTGACAAAACTATGAGGGTTACTCTAATATTTTTCATTAAACTAGGATTTATATAATGTTTAGTAATATTTTTCTTAAAAAAAAATTCTAAACTTTTATTATACAATTTGGATGTCCCCCAAACATATTTTTAAAGGTTACTTTTTTAAAACACTTCTTAAATAATTATAACAAATTATTACACATTTGCAATAATTTCAGATTATGTTTGGAGGATTATATAAATACATTAAAAATATTATAATTTTATTATTGTTAATATATAAAAAATATTGAATAAAATGTGATTATAGGACTAATATACCTTATAGTTTTACCTACCTTATTCTTTGAAATGTTTGCATTAAATCTAGTTCTCCATATCCCCATAGATCATCTGGATAAGATATACCCGGTCTTTGTCTTAATCCTAAAAGTAAGTATGATCTTAGTTTTAATGTATTCATAGTTCTGTCATTGTCGTTAACTATGCCCCACTGCATAATTAGTGCAGATGCACCGGTTGTTATGGCTGATGATACGCTTGTTCCTGTCATGGTGCCCGTTTGACCCGTTGGAAAAAGACCAGTGACATTTACTCCGGGAGCTACTAAGTCCGGACAAACTTTTTCAGAAATTGAAGGTCCTCTTCCAGTTGAAATATATATACTTCCATCGTTTGAATTGTATGCACCTGTGTCTATGATGTTATAGGATGTAGATGGAATAGTTACAGTATATGATACGTTAGCCTGTAAGAAATTTGTTCGTGGATCTATAAATGGACTTAGCGGAAGCCAGCCATGTATTCTTCCATCTAATATTAAGTCTCCATATATGTTTAGTACCCATAATCCGGCTGTTGGATTTTTAAAGTTGATTTTTATTTCTTGATTTCCATTTTTTATGTTTGGAAACATATATTCTACGTATATTTCTGTACCTTCAAGTACAAATGTATAATTTTGTCTTTCATTTACAGTAAAAGGCTTTCTCTCAATACTTGAACCTAATGGAGTTGTTAGAGATATTGATATTCGATCGGGAGCAAAAGCCCAAATATTCATCATAAATCCAGGGTTATTAGCTGAAACATTAAATTCTATTTGAGAAATACTATTAAATGAAAGGTCTGAATAGAAGTGGTGGGACATATTTCCTTCATTTCCTACAGCACATATAATTCCTGTACCGTTTGTAAGTGACAATCCGGATATATACCTTTCAAAAAATGATAGTCCATCATGTGCTCCATTATTACTTCCCAGTCCTATACTTATTACAAGCGGCTGGCCAAGCTCAATAGATTTTCTAAATAAATATTCAATTCCTGCCATTATATCTGCTGATGAATAAGCTGGTACTTCATCGTTATATATAGATTCGCTTCTTCGGGACGAAATTTTTGCAGATTTAAGTTTAACAGCGATGATGTCTGCATCAGGTGCAGCACCACTGTACGTGGAGTCCTGATTTGTTCTTGCTGCCATTAAAGCGGATAAAAATGTTCCGTGACCGATTTCGTCCCGGGAGGGTACTATATTGTAAGGATTATCTGATTGATTAGCAGTATTTATTTGCTGATTAGTATATTCGGTACCATATACAAATCCTTTTGGTGGAGGACCGTCCTGTATAGACTGGTCCCACAGATATAAAATTTTACTGTTTCCATTTTCATATTTAAAAGCTGGTAGAGTGTAGTCTATGCCGGTGTCTATTACTCCTATAATTACGCCGTTTCCTTTAAGATCCAAATAGGGCTGATTTTTTACTGCAGTAATTCCTGAGTCTATTAATGCCTGGGGATCCTCCAGGAGTCCGCAAATTATAGGGACCTCTGCAACAACTCTATTTTCAAGTACGCTTCTATATTCATTTATATTTTCTATAGGTGCATGGACAATTGCATATCCTCCTTGAAGGGTAAGAGAAACCTGAATACCGGGGAAATTTTTAAGTAACTTTTCTGTTCTGGCGTCA
Source organism: uncultured Eubacteriales bacterium (assembly GCA_948762645.1). GTDB lineage: Bacteria > Bacillota > Clostridia > Oscillospirales > Acutalibacteraceae > CAQBRY01. The sequence continues at coordinate 4,700 of CAQBRY010000010.1, forward strand.
TATATAGCTATTGAATCTATATAAGATTCATCAAGTATGGGATTAACATTATCAGGTATGGGAGGGGCGCTGCGAAGCTTTTGTTCTAATGGGGAAATAGATTGACTTTCAGGTATTGAACTTACAATCTGGGTATTACCCGTATTGGAAATATCTGTTTGATCTTCGGAAACGTTTATAGATGTTGACATATTTGAATTTTCAGATGTATTTGTAGCCTCAGATATTCTGTTTTGATTATCGGGTCCTGACTCTGCATTTGGTATTTCGAAATATGATGTTGAAGGATATGAGGAGGGTCTATCATAATTATAGTATGATACCAAATCTAAAGACTTTTCTATACAAAGGGTACCAAACCCCCAGTTACTATTTGGATATATCATATTTGGAGATCTTCTGGATCCGGATCTTAAAAAAGCTTTTAGCCTTTGTCCATAAAGGTAAGGATCGTTATTTTGAACTATTCCCCATTGCATCATCAAGCAGCATGCACCTGCAACGTGGGGAGCAGCAAAACTTGTTCCTGTAAAAGCTCCGTATCCTGATCCGGGTGCCGTTGATATTATTGATTCTGCCGGTGCTACCAAGTCTGGTTTTATTCCTCCGGTCCTTGTAAATCCTCGGCCTGAAAATTCGGAAAAATTGCCGTTTTGTGAATCATATCCTCCAACGGACACTACTTTTTGGGCAGTAGAAGGAATTGTAAGGGTTGTGTTTAAAGTAGGGTATAGGAACTCAGTACCGCTTCCGGAAATTTCTGTAACAGGGAGCCACAGATTAAATTCACCTTCGATTATATTTATTCCGGTTACTTGTATAGTCCAAATATTTTCGGGTATTACAGCTCCACCTAACCCTCTAAACAGAAAAATAATGTTTTGTTCCTGAGCATATGGTGTTGGCTGAGCTATACTTATTACTATTTCCGTGTTATTTATAAGCACAGTTTGCTCAAGTTGCCTAAGATTAATTGCTCGACTGGTTTCTCCCGAAGAGGATAATATTCTGAACTCAAATATGTCAATAAAAGATTTAGTTAGGGTGATTGGAAGATTGTGAAGACCCTGCTGGGAAGTAAATTGTACGTCTACTGTTTGCTTTTCTGAAACGCTTCCTTGAAAATGATGCCTAGCAGTGCCTTCATTACCTGTTGGAACTACTATTGATGTTTTCCACATATCTGCCATGCTGTCTAGGTATTGTTCAAATAAGCTGTTGCCATCATGTGAACCTTGATTGTTTCCATAGCTGATATTTATTGATATAGGCATATTATATTCAATGGCTTTGTCGATAACGTATTTTACGCCTCTCATGAGATTGGTTGTACTTGTAAAATATTGTGTCACATTAGCCGCTAGTTTGACAACTATCAAACTTGCTTCCGGGGCTACTCCCATGTATTGTCCGTTTGATCCTCTGCCATTACCTGCCGCTATTCCTGCTACGGCGGTTCCATGACCGTTAAAGTCCAGCTGTTTTATGATAGAATCTCTTTCATTTTCCGGTGCCATTAGGGCTTCATTGATAGTTTCCATGGAGTACTCCGTACCAAATGTGAACCCCTCCGGAGGCGTACCGCTCTGATTTTGGTCCCACATACAAAGTATTCTGGTTGTTCCGTCCGGATTTACAAAGTCAGGATGTTGATAATCTATACCGGAATCCAGTATTGCAACTATCGTGCCGTTTCCTGAAAGATTATATTTTTGTCCTTTCCTTACATTGCTGATACAGCTGTTTGCGATACTGGGGTTTTCTAGGAGTGCAAGACGGGATGCCGGTTCTAAATATTCTATTTGGGTATATAGTCTAAGACCTGTCATTTGTTGTGGCGGTACGAGAATTATTGCATAGGATGGATTTAATATTTCTATAGGTATATTTAATTCTTGAGCAAGAGCTTTTATATCTCCATTATATTTTACTATTACTTCAATGGGGGTATTCTCATTTGCCAATAGGTTCACCTTCTAAGAATTTAGTTATGAAATTATATATATATGACCCAATATCCGCTGTCTCCAATGGATGGTTTTTTGTTGATGTCGAAACATTTAAAACATGCAGCCCCAATATCTTTCATGAAAAACATATGTTGGGGTACAAACTGATCAGGTATTCCAATAATATAAATGACCTTACAATTATGTATATATCTTGAAAAGGTTATGTATCCACATTCTTTTATAGTTCTTGCAATACAAAATTTAGCTTCTTTAGTTAGTGACTCAATATTTAAATATTCAAATTGATCCTGATTAATTTTGACGGAATCTAAACCATTAATATTTTTTGAAAAGAGTTTGAATTTTGGAAGTGAATCTATTAGTTCATCATATTTTGGTATTGAGGTATATTCTGGACACTCATTATAACTTTGTGCTTTAGCAATATCGTACTGATTAACTTTATTAAGAACATTTTGTAGCATAGATTTCCAGTTTAAATTTTTATTTCTAAATCCTATGAGTGTATTGCTCTGGGTTGGCATTATTTGGGGGCGTAAAACGGCAATAGTTAAATAATTTAAATTATATTTAAGTTTTGGAAAGTTTATTTCTGTATCAATAACTCCAAACTTATTGGATTTGATGGTTACAGTTTGTATGTTTATAGATGACAGATTATTTTTTATTAGGAAATAAGCATTATATATGGTACTATTTATTAATTTATTTGCGAAAATGTGTATTTTGTTATTCTTAGGGGTTACTGTAACTGCTACTTTGCCTGAGACTTCGTAGTTATTTTTTTGAATCCGGTGTAGGAAAAAAGAAAATTTATTATTTTTCATTAAGATAATATTCCTTTTGATCTTATTAAGATTTTTATATTTATATTCAAAGGAGTGCTTATTTTATTACATTTAATTTTTTTGATCAAAAATCGTGAGTAATGAATATATTATTATTAAATTTAAGTTTCCAGATATTTTTAAAGGGTGTGTTTTAATGAGTATTGGGCTATTAAGAGTAAATGTATTTAATGAAAGTGTTGGTGCACCCGTATCGGATGCAAATGTAAAGATTATGAAGATGGGTGAAGACGGAAATATTGTTGAAGAGATGATAACCAACATTTCAGGGCAGTCAGATATTATAGAATTAGAAGCACCGCCTATAGAGTATTCATTGAGTCCTAATTCCCCAAAGCCATATAGCGAGTATAAAATACAAGTTTCTCATGAAGGATTTGACATGATTGAAGTTGATGGAGTACAAGTTTTAGGGGACGTATTTGCACAACAAAATATATTCATGAGAAGAAATGATAGCGGAAGATTAGAGGACCTAATATTTTCAATTCCCGACCACACACTATATGGTGAATATCCTCCAAAAATAGCGGAGGAAGAGGTTAAACCTCTTCCAAATGCAACCGGATTTGTAGTTTTAGATGAACCGGTAGTACCTGAATTTATTGTAGTGCATGATGGCGTTCCAACAGACACCTCCGCCCCGAATTATTGGATACCTTATAAGGATTATATTAAAAATGTAGCAAGTAATGAAATATATGCCTCTTGGCCTACTGAATGTATAAAGGCAAACGTTTTAGCAATAATATCGTTTACTTTAAATAGGGTATATACAGAATGGTACAGAAGCAGGGGATATAATTTTACAGTTACGTCTTCAACTGCTTACGACCAAAAATTTGTATATCAAAGAAACATTTTTCAAGAAATATCAAATGTAGTAGACGACATTTTTTCTACCTATATAACAAGACCTAATATTGAGCAGCCTCTTTTTACTCAATATTGTGACGGAAAGAATGTAACATGTCCTAACTGGCTCTCACAGTGGGGTTCCAAATATCTGGCGGATGAAGGATATACTTATATAGATATTCTAAGAAACTATTATGGTACAAATATTTATTTAGAATCCGCTCAAAGCGTTTTAGGCGTACCTTCATCTTTTCCGGGGCAAGTGCTTCAGATTGGATCTACGGGGGCTTCTGTTAGAATGATTCAGGAGCAATTAAATGCAATAAGCAACAACTACCCTGCAATAAACAAGGTAGCTGTAAATGGTACTTATTCACAAGAAACTTTAGATGCTGTAAAAAAATTTCAAGAAATATTTAATTTACCTCAAACTGGTATAGTCGATTATGCTACTTGGTATCAAATATCTAGAATATATGTTGCAGTTGAGAAACTAGCCTAATGATTATAAACTAGATTATTATTGTTGGCGATTGGATACAGCATTTAAAATATGAAGTTTATCGTCAGATTTGTCTAATAATAGGTCATCAAAGTCTTTTAATAGCCTGTCGTATGATGAATACTCTTGCTTATTAAACATTTTAACAATATGTTCTTTTTCTTCTGTAGATATTACGTAATTGTTTCTTTTAAGATTATTTAATAAATTTAATAAGTAGCCTAAATCTTCTATATCTTGATCAGATGAAAATAGTGCAGTACTGAAATAATGTTTTTCTTTGTTTTCTATTAATGTACTTATAGTATTAATGTAGGTTTTTGCATCTGAATGTATTTGCTCAAATGATTGCTTTATATTTTGACCATTTTTTACTATTTGCTTGTCACCTGTACCTATGTCTACTCTGCACTTTTTTATCATTTCAGTTAATCTTTCCGAGGTTCTTCCTCCTTTTCCTCTCATAAAAACTAATATTATGGCTCTTATAATTGGCCTAAGACCTGTTTTCCACCTGTTTTCCCACGTTGCACTTGTTACGTTTTCTTCATTAGTATCCGCTGATATTTGTTCATCACTTTGTTCTTCTTGGTTGCTGTTTGCTAAGGCCAACGGTAAAGACTGACCATTAGTAAGAGCAAGTTGACTATTTTGTGATTGAGCAGTATCGTC
>CAQBRY010000010.1:9652-19406 GCA_948762645.1 uncultured Eubacteriales bacterium
TGGACTCCATTATAGGATATTCTTTTTTATCATCATTGCCGTTTCTTTTGAATGGTATGGACTCCATTATAGGATATTCTTTTTTATCATCATTGCCGTTTCTTTTGAATGGCATGAATTTCACTATAGGGTATTCTTTATCGCCACCATCTTCGTCATCGTAATCTTCGTCATCGTAATCTTCGTCATCGTAATCTTCGTCATCGTAATCTTCTATCTTCTTCCTCTTCTTCCTCTTCTTCCTCTTCTTCTTCCTCTTCTTCTTCTTCTCTTCTTCGCCACCTTTTTCAGGTGATCTGGGCTTTATTTCTCCTTCATCTGATTTTGAAGATGTACCGACATCAAATGGAACAAAGAATGATGATATTATACCAATTATTGTATTAATAATTGGGTCGTCCATTATGAGACCGTTATATGCTAGCATCTTTATTTGATCGTTATACCTATATAAGAGGTATTCTAGTAGGTTTACATCAGATAAATGTTTTTTTTCTATTTCTGTTTTTGCACCCTGAAGATTTTCAACATGAATTTTTTTTGCATTATTAGCTCCACTTAAGAGATTTTTAGCTGATTCTAAAATTACTTTTTTACTTTTTGATTTCTTTGCCTTTTTTTGGTCATTATAGTTTTTAGGATCAGCTGCAGACTTTAGTTGAGGCACTAGACTTTTTTGAATAAAATCATAAAATTTTTCTGTTTTTTTAGGAGTTTCATTTACGTGCTCTGAGAAGTTGCTGTAAAATGTTTCTTTCAGTTTTTCTAATTTTGTGTATACATCAGCATCTATTGTATCTTTTATATTAATTTCAGATGCTCTTATATTAGCTTGTCCTGACCTCTCCTTATAAACATCATTACGTTCTTTATATTTTTCTTCACCTTTAACTGCATTTGCTATTTGTTCAGTTAAATCTTCTTGTACCTGTTGTATTTTTTCTTGACTAAGTGCTTCATTTGGAGGCAAAACTTCATAGATTTCATTTCTGATGTCTTCTTCTTTTAATTTTGGAAGCAATCCCATGAGAGACAAAATTAATGGAGGTATAAAGTAATCTCTAACTATTAATTTGTCTGGATTTACTATTTTTATACTCTTATTTACTTGTTCCGACGTTAACTTTAATTTGTATTCTTCATATCGCTGTCTCAGCTCTTCTTCCGCGAACTTAGCTGGGGCACCTTTAGCTGCAGCCAAAATAAGAATGTGCTGTTTTTGAAATATGTCTTTTCTTTTTTCTGGATTTTCTTCTTCGCAGATTTTCAAAAATAATTCTTTTGCCAGTTTAGGACTTTTTGCTTCAATTTCAGATATTGCTTTTTTGATGTCTTCTTTTTCTTTACCTAACTTTTCTTCTTTAATATCCTCAAGTTTAGAATTAACGTCTTTTCCTAATATACTCCATAATGGATGATCTTTAACTTTATAATCATTGCTACTATCAGTTTCAATTTTTTCTTTAGTATCTTCTTTATTTGCAGAACCATTTTGCTTGATTTCTTTTTTCGCCATAGTGTCCGCCATAGTGCCTAATTCATCTTCTTTTCCTTCACTTTTTTCCCCTCCACCTTTTTTATTTCCCTTGCCTGTAAATTTTGAACAATTTTTTATAATTTCGCAATTTCTTAAATCACTATAAACGGTTTCTACCAATGGAAAACAGCCTAGTGGCATAGGAGTATCTAAGTCTAATATATCTGATACAAATTTTTGTATTTTTAGATTAGTTTTGTTTTTCGGAATTTTATTTTCTAATGCATCACGTACTTCTATCGTATTCTTTTCGCCTATTATATTATCGGGTTCTTTACCTTCTTGGTCTAGAAAAGAATTCAATTGTTTTAAAGCAAAGATTTGTCTTCTTTTTTTTGAAATTGAACTGCTTACTTCTGCTAATGGTTGATCTCCCATTTTAGCACCTCCTCATTTAATAGTTTTTGTATTATGCTATAAATATTAGTAATTCAGATAAATTTTTTATTTTGTTTAGTTTTTTAATCGCACTTATAGATATAGTTTTAAATGTTTTAAATTTATGGGTAGTTATTTTGATTTTACCATTACTTTTGTTTAAGAGTTGTACGTTTATTTTAGGTTTCTTAGTAGAGACTAGTGAGCTACTACACCTTAGAGATAGTTTATATTTTGATATTTTTTGTATATTAAACCTTTTGATATAATTTGGACTAGAGGGTATTATATAAAATATGTTTTTAAATAATATTGCAAGATTTTCTATTAAATATGTAAGTATTTGAAATTCTGAAAAAATACTTTTTGATGTTAAGTGGGGTAATGCCATGATCTAATTCACCCTTTCGAAAGATATATTGTTATATAATATTCATAATATAATTATATATTTTAATGGTGTTTATGTCAACAATACACATTATATATAATAAAATATATTTAGTGTATTTGATTCTTTAATAAGGAAAAATTTTTCGAATAAGCAAATTTGACAATTCCGCATTAAAATGTTAGATTTATTATGAGTGGGTGATGTCATTTGAGTAATAGTATTAAGATAATTTCTCAGAATAGGAAAGCTAACCATAATTATTTTGTAATTGAAAGTATAGAAGCGGGAATAGAGCTTTATGGAACAGAAGTAAAATCTTTAAGAAATGGAAGTGTAAATCTTAAGGATTCATGGTGTTCTATAATAGACGGGGAATTATTTGTAAATAATATGCATATAGGTGCATATGAGAAAGGCAATATATTTAATAAAGATCCACTCAGAGTTAGAAAACTTTTAATCCATAAAAAGGAAATATTCAAATTATTAGGTCAAACAAAATTACAAGGATTTTCAATAATACCTTTATCGTTGTATTTTAAAGGTTCACATGCTAAATTAAAGATAGGTCTTTGTAAGGGCAAAAAACTTTATGATAAAAGATCAGAATTAGCTAAGAAATCTGCTCAGAGAGACATAGATCGTGCATATAAGGAAAAAAATAGGTTTTAAAAAATATTGGAGGTAATGGTATGAGATTATTTGCTATATCAAGAATAGGAAATAATAAGTCTTGTGATTTTTTCGATGAATATAATTCTATATTGTTTCATACTGAAACGGAAATATTCAAAGGTTCGCAAGCCAATACACATATATTTAATGAAAAAAATCAATTATTATTTACGATAAATTACCTATATTCCAAAATAAAAGCGAAAAAATTTTTGTGTTTGAAAAAGGGCAGCGGATGTAAATTTGAAGTTGTTTTAAATGATAAAGGTGATCTTGTATGCGATGAATTAGAAATTTTATTACATAGGAGTTGGTTTAATAAAAAATTAAAACTGTATTGTAAAAATAAATTAATTTCATGTGTAAACTGTAAAACTTTATTACGTCAATGGCTGCAAGGAAAATATAGTATTGATATATTGGATAAAGATAAAGTTGAATTAATTTTATGTATGATAGTGATTGTATTTATTGTAATATCTGACGAGTATATATGCACAGTGAGAAACAGTTTTTAAAAAATATGGGAACGTAATGGGTTCGACGGGGATTATGAGTTTAGGTAAGCGAGTAGTGTAGGCGAATCACTTAAAAAACGCACCTTTAAAATTTAAATGGAGACGATCCAAAAAATAAAAATGTAATCAATGTAAATTTCCGTAAGGTAGAGGCAAAAAAAGCCGCTTAATTTTATTGATTATAAGCCTAATAATTGGGCGACGTTCTATTCTGGATTACCACGGCTAGATTAGGGCGACAAATAGTGGTGAACGTGAACTAGGGAGTGTCTCGTACCTGGTCATGAAATAGAGACTACCTGAAAGTAATGTTTTCCAATGTACTTATTATCAGGGAATTTAATACATTGGATACACTCGTAGAAAGCCTAGGCAAGTGATTTTCGGACAGGGGTTCGATTCCCCTCGTTTCCACCATACCATGAGCAAAATTTGGATACAATGTATATTTTATGTAACGATTACTTCTGAATTTTTGGAATAATCGTTACAATTTTTGCTTGGGGTGCAAATTTATTCCGGCTGGGGTGCAAATTTGTAACGATTTATAAATTCGATATTATTTTTCAAAAGAAAATATTTTAATGCTTAACCGAAGGGCTATGTCTCCGTGATCCTCAAACTTCAAAACAGATATTCCAGTTGATTTTAGATGAGAATAATAAGAGTTAATAATTGTGAAAGCAGGGAGAGGTAAAAATATGGAAAACAATAATGCCAGTCAGAAAAATGGAGATATAAAAACTGCCTTTGAAAAATTATGCGAAATAACCGGAGCACCACCCAAAGTGATATTTGAAGATTGTATACATTTTAATAATGTTTTAGAATTTTTGTCTCAAAGTGATGATCCGGTAGTTTACATAGTGAAAAGTAGGCTTTTCCCAAATGGAATGCCTTCTCCCAAAGAATTTTTAACAACTATCGTATCCGAATTAAAAACACCTGAAGACTTCAATCATATGATTCGTGAAGCAAAAATAGAGTGGTTCAAAATCCGATTGACCCACAAGTTTGACAAATTTATCGATTGGGTCAAGCAGTATTTCAAATTTTAATTTAGAAAGTCAAGTACCCTAGCAACACAAAATAAAGATAATAGAGTGAGTGAATAAGCAATGTTCTGGTTTAAGAAGTGCAATATATCCAATAAGATTAAAAAAATAGTAAGAAGGGGAGTTATATCTATTTTTATAGCTTTAGTTGTAGGACTGTTTCTATTTAGCGTTACTGCTTTAATTTTTGTGGTTATAAAAAACACTGCAGGATATTGCAATGATTTTATGACAAAAGTAATAGAAATGGAGCTAAGATCAATTAGAGAAGCACGTTGTTTTTGGGATAACTAATAGATATTTGTCGTACGCATCGTAAAGGGAGGGATATTTAGTATGGACATAAAGAAATTTATACATGAGGACAAAAATGGAATTGAAAAATACATAGATGGAGAGCTAAACAAAATTGCTGATTGTTTTTATCAATTTACACTTGGATTTTATGATATAAGCAAAACAGGCTATCCTGAAAAATATTTAGAGGATTCTATTGCAGACGAATTTAATCAAGAAGGCGGTATTCTAAAAAAATATTTCGATCACATTTATAAATTAGAAGATAACCTTCAAGAGTTCGAGGAGCAAATTCGTAAAAACAATAAGGATTTTAATCCCAATGAATCAATAGTCAACAAACTTAAAATAGAATATCAGGATTTAATCCGAGAATTCTCTAAAAAAATGTTTTTATACGGCGTAAAGTTTGGCACTCGACTTCAAAGAAAAATATAGCGAATAAATATTTTGCACTGTTTATCTTTCTTTTGCCGCTGTCGAAATCAATTCACTTATCTATAACGAGAAAAATGATGCCATATTTATGAAAGATTATGGGTGATAGTTTTGAACTGTTTAATTATTTTGTCTTTTAATAGAGTTTTCCTATCACCTGATACGTTGTTTTCGATTGCATATTTTAAAGCATTTTTATCCCTAATTAAAACTATACTCTTTTTTGCTCTTGTAATCCCTGTATAAAGAAGATTTCTTTGAAGCATTATCCGACTTTGAAAATGTATGGGAATAATCACTATAAGGAACTCAGATCCTTGGGCTTTGTAGATCGTTACAGAGTAGGAAAGAACCAACTCATCTAATTCTTGATACTTATATTCTACAAAATTCTCATCAAAATTTACTATGATAGAGTTCTCATCTAAATTTACATCACTTATAATGCCGATATCACCATTAAAAACGTCCTTATCATAATTATTTTTCACCTGTATAACTTTATCACCGCGTTTATACTTATTTGCACCACGTTTTATAAACAGCTTAGCATCGTTTAGTACTGACTGCAATTCGAGATTTAAATTTTCTGTACCAAGCAAACCTCGCTTCATAGGGGACAAAACTTGTATATCAGCTATTTTATCAACTTTATAATGGTTAGGAAGCCTTTGCGAACATAGTTCTTTTATAATTGAAACCATATTTTCAGGTTCCGTTTCGCTTATGAAAAAGAAATCTGAATTATTTTTAATTTTCAAATCCGGCATTTGTCCTGAATTTATTTTATGCGAATTTGTAATTATTTTGCTGAATTCGGCCTGTCTATAAATTTTATTAAGTCTTATAACCGGCAAAACATTAGAATTTATTATATCATTCAGAACATTCCCGGCACCCACCGATGGAAGCTGGTCAGCATCGCCTATCATTATCACTGCCATTTCGTTCGGAATAGCCTTGAGCAGATTGTACATTAAAATTATGTCTACCACTCCACTTTCATCTATAATAATTATGTCTCCGATTAGCTTATTTTCTTCATTTTTGCTAAATTTTCCTCCATGGTCTGCTTCCAAAAGTCTATGGATTGTTTTGGACTCTATTTTGCACATTTCTATTAAACGCCTAGCAGCTCTACCTGTCGGAGCAGCTAGGATTATTTTTTTATTCTCAGATTTAAAAATATCAATTATTGCTTTTGTTATTGTTGTTTTTCCAACTCCCGGACCACCTGTTATTATGCTAAATTTAGAAGATACAGCCGTTTTTATTGCCGATATCTGTGTTTCATCGTAAATTATTTTATTTTTTGTTTGCACCAGTTTGATAATTTTATCCAACTCAATATTTCCATAAGCCGCATTTTTCAAAGTGGAGATTTCAAAAATTCTCCTTGCCACACCAACTTCAGAGTGATAAAACGCAGGTGAGTATATAATTTTTTGGCTATCTTCACAAATTAATTCGTTTGTATTTCTTAAATGGCCGAATGTCATAGCAATAATATGTTCAGGAATATCGAGAAGTTTTGCCCCTTTCTCTACCAAATTATTAAATGAAGCATAGCAATGTCCTTCCCCGGCAAGTTTACTTAAAATATGAAAAATGCCGGTTCGACATCTATTATAAGATTCCTTCGATTGCCCAAGTTTCTCTACAATTATGTCGGCAGTTTTGAAACCTATTCCATATACATCATCTACTATACCATACGGATTTTCCTTGAGTTTAGTTATACTTTTGTCTCCGTAAACTTTATAAATCTTATGTGCAACAGAAGTAGAAACACCACAGTCACTTAAAAATATCATCAGATCTTTTATATTCTTATGTTTACTCCATGAATCTTTTATCGTTTGTACTCTTCGCACACCAATTTTGGGAATATCAAGAAGTTTCATAGGATCATTTTCAATTACATTTATAGTATCTTCTCCGAACTTATCCACGATTTTCTTGGCAAACTTAGGCCCGATACCCTCAACAAGCCCACTTCCGAAATACTTGGGGGTTCCATAAATACTAGCCGGTAAACTTTCTTTGTACTCTTTTACATTGAACTGCTTACCAAATTTTTTGTTTATTGTGAAATCTCCTTTTGCTTCAATTACCATTCCTATATTTATAGATATAAATTTTCCTGTCAAAGTAATAAGCTCAGAAAAACCTTTTACTCTAACTTTTATTACACTATATCCGTTTTCCTCATTTTGATACGTTATTCTTTCGACTATTCCAGTTATAATTTCCATTATTTCACCTCCTGAATGAATAAATCCTTGTTACTTAGATTATAACAAGGATTTTTATAAAATATATATTTGAATTTTTATTGATATCTTCTAGTAATTTATACTGCATTTTCCAAAAATAATATCTGAAAGTGTGTATTACAAATTTTTATATTTCGTTATTATTGTTAATTTCGGTAGACTCTGTAATCTCACGTAATTTATTTTCCAATATTTCTTTATTTGGAAGATGAAGTTGATAGTCTGCAATCATAGCAGGGGATAAATTACGACTTAGCGAATATTCTACTACTGCATCATCTTTACTTGCACAGAGAACTAGTCCAACACTTGGATTTTCATTTTCTTTCTTGACATCTCTATCAAGTGCTTCCAAATAAAAATTCAGTTGTCCTAAATGTTCCGGCTTAAACTTTCCGGTTTTTAATTCAATAGCTACTAAACATAACAGTTCCCTATTATAAAACAATAAATCTATTGAAAAATCAGTATTTCCAACTTGAACACGATATTCTTCACCAACAAAAGTAAAGTCTTTTCCAAATTCCAGTATAAAATTTTTTATATTTTTTACTATAGATTTTCGTAAATCTTGCTCTTTATGATCTTGAGGTAAATCTAAGAATTCCAAAACATAACTATCTTTTAAAGATGATATACTTGGATTTTGCGATATAAGCAGAGCATTTTTCTTGTTTGAAATCATGGTACGTTCAAAAAGCATACTGTCTATTTGTCGGTCTAGTTCACGCTTGGAAAAATTATTTTTGATGCAAAGTTTTAAATAAAATTCTCTTGCTTCATCAGTTTTAGTTCCTGCCATAATTAATAAATTATTTGACCATGTAATTTCTCTCACCAGTGGTGAGAGTTTTTCTTTTCCGTTATATATGTCATAAAACTGTTTCATACGCCAAATGTTTTGTGGAGAAAACCCTTTAATCCCTTTATTTTGATGCTGTATAAATTCAGAAAGTTCTTTTACAACAGATTTCCCCCACTCATTTTTACTAACTTTATCACTTACAAACTTTCCTATTTCTAAGTAACATATTTATCAGTTCTCGATTCACAGCCTTAAAGGCATTTCGACGTGAATTTTCGATTATTTTAACTACTTCCTCAAAGTTTTTATTGGGTTTATTTTTGTCTAACTTAATAAGATCCATTTCATCGCCACCTTTTCTTGTCTTTTATTTTACCATAGCCTCAAAAATTTATGAACCGGGTAAATCATATTTCATATTATTAGATTATTTAATATCATCCTTATTTTCTTCAATATCATTATAAAAGTGGGTGCAAATGTGTAACGATTACTCCTTGTGCTGTAACGATTACAGTTTTTCAATTTTTAAAAATGAACCCTTGTAAAAAATATGGGTGCAAGATATAACAATAGTAAAGAAAAGTAAATATTAAAAAAAGGTAAAATATAAGGCAAACTTTTAAAGCAGATACTTGTACGCCCAGTATTACTGGGCTTTCTGCACATTTAAATATAAATTTATAGACCACTTCGACAAATTTTTTGCCCACGTTTTGAGCCTTTCGTGTGAAAGTATGCAATCACTCGGATTACCGGTTGCATACTTTAACACTGTTTAAATTCATAAAAATATACATTCGCCAACTTTTTTATTGACGAATGTATCAATATATATTCGTGTGCTATTTTCGATATAAATTATTTATTTAATATCTTCATTAATCTCATACAATCACGAAAGCCACTTTGATAAAAATGTCGTTGCTCTATTCCTGTAAGCTCCATTATTCCATCGCAAAAATCTGTTATTAATTTGCGTCCTTGTCTTCCAATTTATCCATCAACTTTTCAATCTTTGCCATTAACTTATCATTGTTGTTGCCAATTTTAGTATACTCACTGTTATTTTCTTTTAATGCCCGCAGGGCATTATCAATTAACTCTCCAATAAAATAATCAAATATTCCATTAAATTCGTCCATCATTAGTTCTCCTTTATTTTTATAGAGTCTAAAATCAATCTAAATACATATTTTGAAGTCGCAGAATCTCTTTGAGTCAAGCAATCTAAATACTGATTTATCGTAGATTGCAAATATATATCTGAGAGCGAAACTTTCAAAAACCTCTCCACGATGGCATTATTTAAATGCTCCATCATTTCTTCGCCTGTTATCTCCACGATTTTTTGATAGCACTCATCTATGCTGTCAAATTC
>CAQBRY010000010.1:19416-27466 GCA_948762645.1 uncultured Eubacteriales bacterium
GTCAAATTCCACGCACTTAGATATTTTTTTCTCAGTTCTATGAAAAAAATTCTTCATCCCATAATCCGTAAATTTGCAAAATAATCCATTTACCCACAGAAATATCGATGATTTATGACTTTTGCTTTTATCAAAGCATTCGGGATGCTTATCTGCATATTCCTTAAGATGGGGATAAAATTCATGAAACCTCGGTTCATAATATATATTTTTATTCCTGGCGATCTTTTTGCCATTATACACATCTAGGCAAAGACACAAAAGTTCTGTGCAGCCTTTGAATCCTTCCTCTGCCAATTCGTATATCGGTTAAGAATTTATAGCATTCATAATAAACGCTAGGTACACATTAAGCCAGAAATTTCTCTCTCCGAGAGCCTCGTCCACTTCCTTTGCTGCCAACCAAAATTCACTGTCCGCTGCCTTCAGTCTTTCATAAGAGAAAGTACCGCAAAAGCGGTCTTTTTGTTTAAATATATTCATTGTGCTAATTCCTTTATATCTATAATAAGCTCCTTCTTAAGTATTTTAGTGTTGTTTACATGGTTTAAAATTTAAAAAAATTTTTTATCCACTTGATAAATCGATACGATGTATCAATTAATCGTAGTTGCCACAATTCTATTCTTGCTTTATGAATCACACGCTTGAGGTCTTCAGGCGTTTTTAATTTGGATACGATAGTTTTTAAAAATTCATCTGGAGAAGGTTGACCATTTGGAAAAAGCCTACTTCTCACTATGTAAGCTACTGGATCATCTTTTTTAAACAAAAAATTTACAACATTATTAAAATGCACTAAATCTTTAAATATCTTTTCAGGTGGTGCTCCCGTTATTTCACATAGTTTCTCAAATTCAACTCCTATATCTCTATTTTCCTGATTGTTATCGTTGTTTTCCATATTTTTACCTCCTCCATTGTATACAAGTCAACTATTCACTATTATTATTTTTTGAATCTAAAATTAACTGAAATATCTGCTTTGAAGTTTGAGGATCACGAGCACATAATCCTCCAACAAACCGAGTAATTATTGATTGGATAAAGACCATAGCTGACGGACAAACAAGAAAAGCATCGTTTATTGCAGCCTCCAATCGTTCTGCTTTTTCACTTCCTACAATCTTTGATATTTGTGCGAAGCGTTCTTCTGCCACTTGATAGTCATTTGAATCCTGTGAAATATCTTCTATAAAATCATTGACCATAGTTTTGATATTGGAAAATAAAGTATAGGCTAAATAAATTTCTGCATTCGTCCGTTTTTCATAATAATTCAACGGATGAGAATCAATGTATTTTTTTACTTCATCATAGAACGGATATCCCTCTCGGTTAATTTCAGAACCTGATAAAGATAAGATAACCGACCAAAATGCAGAATAGGTATTTTCACCTGCAGACGCTGTATTTAAAACATCGGGGATATTTATGCAACTAAATATAGTCGATAAATATTCGTCAAGGTAGTAAGACCTTTCTCCAAGTTCAGTTCTAATCTCGCTTGCAATTTTCCAAAACTCTTCCATTGATTTGATTACAATATCAACACAAAAATTACCATGCAATCCTTCTTGCTCTTCGAATTTTTTCATATTTCCATCACCTCTTTAAATTTATTCGGATATTTAAAAGCAGAAAAAACGTATACAAAGGTACAGACAAATTTATCTTCGTTCCCTTGCATACGTTTAAAATCGCTCACTTGTAAACTTACACAAAACAGTTTATAATTAAAGAGTCATGGTGTCGTTTATACGATTGTGAAGGGTAGTGCTGTTACCTTTTGCAGGGATTAAGTGGGTGAGATCACTTAATTCTGCCATGACATTTTTAATGCCATAAAACTTCCGTGCATATAACTAAACTCTAAATATTACATAAGTCAAGTCGGATTTTAAACTTTGTCAAGATACACTCTGATATTTAATTTTTAATTGATTTATTTGTTTTCAATGAACGTGTCAATATCATTTCGAACCTTTCGTAGTACATTTTTCTGTCTTTTTTTAATAGAGGTTCCTATCGCAAGCGCAGCCAATGCATTAATTTTGCTGTTATTTCCAAAAACATTATTAAGAGCTGTTTCAAGTTCCATAGCAAGTTTCACACCATCAAATATTCTTTTTTTAATATCCCAGTCTTTATCAAATTGAACCATAATTCCCTCCAAAATTAATCAAGATGATATTCCTGCGTTGTTTTTTGCATAATTTAAAGTATAAAATGTTCCTCCGCTTTTCCTCCCATCCCACGCTACTATCACAAATTTTGAATGGTCAACCATATATCTATTGCGCTCTAACATACAACCTTCTTTGTATTCTTTAGAAAGATATATAACTTTATCTGCTTTGCCTTTTATATTTTCATAAATCATCCTATCTTCGTATTTCCATCGAGCTGCTTGGTCTTTGCATGGAACTGCGAGGATTAATTTTATTTGCTCATTTTCTTTTTTCAGATCCAATATAACCTCTGCGACAAGAGTGTCGAATCCCAAAGCACCTCCTGTTACAAAATAGAATACATTTTGTTTAATTAGTTCTTCTATTTTTGCAATAAGCTCATTTTTAATTATTGAGATTTGATTCCTTGTGAAATATCTGTGTCCTGTAAAACAACATGTCTGACTTATCATTAATAGCCTTTCCAGAAAAAGCATGAGATTTAGTGCATTTCAAGATAGACCTCACCTATGCATGATAAAGTAAATGCATATAGATTAGGAAGGAACTTTAGCATGCAAAAAGGAGATATATTAAAAGAGCTAAGAGAGGATAGAAAATATACGCAAGCATACATTGCAAAATTATTACAAACTTCGAGGCAATACTATTCAGACTATGAATGTGAGAAATACGAGCTTCCACTTCATCATCTTGAATTTCTTGCGGATTTATTTAATGTTTCAACAGATTACTTGCTTGGACGCACAAAAATTTCAAAGCCTTATCCTAAATTTCAATTTAGCCACAAATAATTTTAGCATGATATCTCATGCGTTTCAAGTAATGATATTTCATTCGTAGTAAAATTTAGGTATCAAACAAATATATGGGAGAAATTCAATGCAAAAATGGTGACATCTTAAGAGAATTAAGGGAGGACTATAAATATACACAGAGATATATGGCATATTTGCTTAAAACTACACGTCAGTTCTACTCGGAATATGAACGTGAAAAAACACCACTTTCCATTACCCGCCTGGAATTCTTAGCTGATTTTTTCAAGGTATCGACAGATTATTTACTTGGACGAACAAAAATTTCAAAGTCTTATCCTAAGAGTGAAGAAGATTTTAGAAAATGGATTATCAATAATACTTAGTTAGGTTATGAGAATGTAGGTGTAATTTTGCCAAGAAGAGTAAAGACTCCGGAACTTGAAAGCATTATAAGAAAAATAAAATCTAAACTTTCTACCGAACTAAAAATAGCGAGGAATAATATGAAATTCACACAGAATGCTACTTCAGAGATGGTTGGAGTTGAGTTATCTCACTACCAAAACATAGAGCATGGTAAGGCACTACCATCTATAGAGGTTATGTGCCGTATATCTGAAGTTCTTCATTTCTCAATAGATAATTTACTTATTGACGACAACACCACGGAGAAAACTAAAAGGATAGAAAATTCACTTAAATATTGCACAGATGAGCAACTCGACATAATAGAGTCTATAGTTAATACACTGCTTTCAAGGAACAATAAAAGTCACTAGGCAAAGATACAACGCACAAAAATAAAATGCAAAGGAATGGATAAATATGGCGGATATAAAACTTTTTGAAATTGGAAACGGAGCTAAAGAATACAAAGGTGAAAATGTTGCACTTGAAAAGGAATTACAAAATATTATAGAAAAAAATATGGACACATTTTTTGGTGTAACATTTCTTGCGTCTGAATACAGCACAACTGATGGTGGACGCATGGACAGTATTGGAATTGACGAGAATAATTGTCCTGTCATTTTCGAATACAAACGTTCCATAAAAGATAATGTTAGAGTAAGGAACATAATCCTTAACGAAAAATACAAAGGCGACGCACTTTTACAAAAGAAATTTGTATCAGATCACTTAACAAAGGCTGTAAAGAGAAATCATGGCGAACTTCCAATGTACTATATAGTTGAAAAGGATGCGTTTGATAAAGCCACAGAGATACTTGAGAAAAATCGCAGAAAGGCTAAAACCAACAGAAGAACACCTCAAAAATACACTTTTACCAGCAAAATAAAGTGCAATAATTGTGGCAAGAACTATAAGCGTAAGATCTATAATAAAAAGATTTATTGGATGTGCCAAACTTATGATGAAGAAGGCAGGGATGTGTGTAGTTCAAAACAAATATCAGAAGAAATATTAATGTCTAAAGTCTGTGAGGCTCTAGGCATTAATGATTTTAGTGAGACTCTTTTTAATGAAAAAATCAAACAGATTATCGTGCCGAAGAATGGACTCTTAACTTTTGTATTCAATGATGGAAATGAGGTCACGTTAAAATGGCAGAATAAATCCCGAAGTGAGAGCTGGAGCGAAGAAAAGAGGCAAGCGGCACGAGAACGTGCCATTAATTTTTTAAAGGAAGGAAAGCAACATTGAATACCGCAAAAAATGTAACAGTTATACCCGCAACGCTCGATTATTACTCAGCTGTTCCAAAATCCGAAGCAAAAAGGAAAAGAGTAGCAGCGTATGCGAGGGTATCGACAGACAAAGCCGAGCAAATCACAAGCTATGAAATGCAGGTAAGGTACTATACAAACTACATCTATTCAAATGCACAGTGGGATTTTGTAAAAGTTTATACAGATGAAGGAATCTCGGCAGTGAATACAAAGCACAGAGATGGCTTTAAAGAAATGATTGAAGATGCAATGAACGGTAAAATTGATTTAATAATTACAAAATCAGTGTCAAGATTTGCGAGAAATACAGTAGACACTCTAACGACAGTCAGAAATCTCAAAGAAAAAGGCATAGAGGTCTACTTTGAGAAAGAAAATATATATTCGCTTGATTCTAAGGGAGAGCTTCTACTTACTATCATGAGTTCACTTGCACAAGAAGAAAGCCGCAGCATATCAGAAAACGTAACGTGGGGATACAGAAAACGATTTGCAGAAGGCAGAATTTTAATACCTTATGGCAATTTTATGGGCTACAAAAAAGGCGAAGACGGTCTGCCTAAGATTGTACCTGAAGAAGCGAAGACTATAAAACTGATTTATAAACTTTTCCTTGACGGCAAAACTTCGTGTGGGATAGGTAAGATCCTCAAAGAACGAGGCATCTTAAGTCCAATGGGCAAGAAAAACTGGAGTGATACGACTATAATGAGTATCCTTACAAACGAAAAATACAAGGGTGAAGCCATCCTTCAGAAGTCATTTGTTGTGGATTATCTGACAAAAAAGAAAAAGCAAAATGAAGGCGAAGTCCCGATGTACCACGTAAAAAACAGTCACGAAGCTATAATAGACCCGGAAGTATTCGATTTAGTTCAAGCTGAGATCGAGAAAAGGAAGAAACTAAAAGGTTTACACAGCGGACATGGCGTATTTTCAAGTAAGATTGTTTGTGGTCAATGTTGTGAATTCTACGGACCAAGAACATTTCACTCCAATAGCAAATACAGAAGAGTTGTGTGGCAATGCAAAATGAGCCTTAAAAAAGGCACGAAATGCGAGGCACCTCTTCTGTATAAAGAGAGCATCGAAAAAATATTTATTGATAGCTTTAATAAACTGCTTAAAAACAAAAATGAAATAATCGAAAATTCCAAAAAGTTTATAAAAGAAATCGATGATACAGAGTTCCTTGAAACAGAAAAAGCCAGACTTTGTGGTGAAAGTCGGCTTCTCTATACAAAGATCCAAAATTACATAGACAAAAATGCCACTGAAACTTTGAATCAACACGAATATAGAGAACATTATAACACATTGTCAGGTGAATATGAAGAATTAAAACAAAAAATCGAGAAAATTGATACTAAACTTAAAAGTAAAAGGGCTCGGGTGATATCAATCGAGAACTTTTTAAACGAGATATCGTCAAAAGAAAATTTGATTAATATTTTTGATGAAAAACTCTTCACGAGCGTGGTAGACAAAATTGTTGTGAAGTCTTATACCAAAGCGGATATTGTATTTAAAAATGGTCAAGAAATACCTTTAAATTTAGAAAAATACAAATAATAACTTTAATTTAAGCCTATATTTAAGATTTATCATTTGAAAATATACAATCACCTTTTAAAATTTTTGAAAACTTTTTTAAATTTCTGATCCAAATCTTTCCTTTCATTTTATAACTTATTGTACAACAGGCTGCGTTATAAACACTCTTCCATTTTCAATTTTAGCTTTTGCACCAACTGGAATGGTTAAGGGGTTATTAATATGTCCAATATGAAAGTTATAAAGCACTGGAATTTTTGAACCTTCAAACGCTTTGAAAACTGAGGCGCGATATATCTCTTCACCTCCTGTTCCAATCCTTGCCAACGGTCCGGAAATAATGCCACTTAACTTTTCAATATTTTTATTTAATATCAGCATTTGCCACATTGCACTATTAACTCGGTATGCTTCTTCTTTGTTTACATCTGACCAATCGTCTTCAAAAAAGAAAATTTTATCTTTAAATTCAATTTCATAAGGTGTTCCCATCAGATGCTGCATTTCCCAATGATTTCCACCTACAATTCTGCCTTCACAATTTCCTTCTTTATATACTTTAAAAGGGGTTCCATCATCAATGTTTTTAAGTTCAAATTCCGATTTTGGATTCATGAGTATATCAAATAAATTATCAAAACACAACATTTCATTTAAGTGATAGCTAGCACCGGGCATAGGACCATGAAAAGTTATTACCCCAGACTTTTTAAAAAGTGCTTGCCCTACTATTGAGGCGTCACTATATCCCACAAATATTTTTCTGTTTTCCCTGAAACTTTCATAATCTATTTTATCAAGTGTTTGAATTGCACAAAATCCACCATAAATATCAAAAATTGCTTTTATGCTTTTATCTTTAACAGCTCTGTTAAACAAATCGGCACGAAGCTGTGCCGTATCATCTCCAACAAATTCGGAAACTTTAAACGATTCCTCATAAAAATCAACTTCCAAACCATAACTTTTGAGTTTATCGATTGCAATTTTGGCACATTTTTTGTAAGAATATGGATCTTCCCAAGGCGATACATAGGACATTGAAAGCAAACAAACTTTATCACCTTTTTTTAATACATTCGGTATCAATATTTCATCTTCATTAAATGCAAAGGCTTTTAAATTTAAAAACGAAAATATTGTAAATATTGCTAAAAATATTCTTGTAATTTTAAATTTCATAAAATAATTCCTTTCAAAAATTATTCTTCGCCAAATAAATTTTTTAAAACTTGCTCTGCAGTCATCTTAGTATAGCAATCGGGGTCTTTCATAGCACCTTCAGTATTCCATCTGAGCTGTGTATACTGTGTTAAATAATCACCATTACGCACATATCCATGGTGTGAATACTTTTCATCATATTTTGGATAGTATTTTTTCATATAACTTTCCGCTAAAGCTACCGCTTCACTTTGTTTATTACCATCAGGAGTAACTGTTCCGCAAATGTGAACACCCGGAGGACTTGAATGTACAAAAACAACACTTCCGTCACTACATGGACCTACAACCATATAAACGTGTCCTGATTTGTCCATTATATCTCCAGCCTTAAAACATTGTATATCTTTGGGGTTTATGACAATACCCCAATTGTTATCAACAAAGTTTGCTATTCTGACTGCATGAGGAAAGACATAACCTATTCCTTCCATATCTTTATTATGAAAAACATTGTATAAGAGCCATCCACGATATCCTGAACAATCCAGCCCTAAGGGAAGATACTCAGGTATAGAAGTTCTAGCTTGACCGTCTTTGCTTATAGCATAATCACAAAAATCATAACTTGAATCTTGACGGCTAAAAAATTTTTTCCACTGTGGCCATACACCAATGTGTCTAGCAG
>CAQBRY010000011.1:0-10052 GCA_948762645.1 uncultured Eubacteriales bacterium
ATTAACACATACTAGAAAATTTCGACGACAATTTTTCAAATTCATTAAAAAATTTACTTACATGATACCCGTCGCATACAGCATGATGAACTGAAAGTGAAACCGGCATTAGTATCTTTTCGCCACTTACCTCTCACTATCCCATGCTTTTTTGTTAATTATTTATATCTTTCGATATTGATGCCCTTATTCGTAATCTTTCTTTATCTTACTTTTTATTAAATCTCTTAATTCCATTTTTCCTATTCCCCCTACTACTTTATCAATCTCATTATCATTTAGTTTACCTCCTTCCTTTAATGACTTATACACATGGATAATATCACATATTTCATCTAAATCTTCTAGAGGCAAATCAATGTTCTTACTCTTAAATGCTCTCTCCATCTCAATATCACTTTCAAGTTCCAGTAATTCTGATAAAAATTCTTTATTGTTTAACACTTTTGCTATCATTTCTTTATCCATATGCATTCTTTCCTTCTATTACTTATTTTAATGTTAATTTTTCTGGCGTAACATAAACAGTCTTATAATTTTTATAGTTTACCATTCCCGATTTACTTCCAGGTATTTTTTTTACATTACTTATACTGGTATAGTCAACAGCTACATTAGATGAATTTTTTGCCTTACTATACATACAACATATTTTTGCCGCATACAATATCGAATCATAACTTGGGTCTTTTCCTTCCAAAAACAAAATAGTGTGACTTCCGGGCATATCTTTTACATGAAACCAAATATCTTTCTTATTTGCTATTTTAAACGTCAATTTCTCATTTTGTATACTGTTCTTTCCTACGAAAACCTTTAATCCTTCTTTAGTAGTAAAACAAAGAGGTTTAGATTTTGACAAATTTTTAGTTTTTATCTTGTCCTTTAAATATCCGCTTATGTATAATTCATTTTTTACCTCTTCTATGTCATCATTATTCTCACACATAGATAAATATTCTAAAATATTCTCTAAATATTTTATCTCCTCCATAGTAAGTTTCACTTGCTCCAGTAAAACTACGCCGGCCTTCTTATATTTATTATACTTTTTATAATATAGTTTAGCATTATCTGATCCACTGAGCCTCGGATCTAGCTTTATACATATTTCTTCATTTTTGCAGTAAAAGTTTTTTACATTTACACACTCCATCCCTTTTTTAATAACATATAAATTAGATAATAATAAATCTGCGTAAATTTTATATGTATCTTTATTCTTACAAAGATCCAGTTCCTTATTTTGACTTTCTATCTTTTTTTTATATCTTAAAATTTTTGTCTTTATCAGACTCTCTAAAGATGATATTTTACACTTGATTATATCCGACTTATCTCTGGAATAATAATATTCATCCAATAAGTTTGAAATGACATTTTGCACCTTAAAATTACATTTAGTAAACTCATTAATAAATACACCCTTTTTGTATACATATTCCTCTATAAATATAACGGAATTTAAAGTAAATGTATATAAATCTTTAATAAATTTTTTGAGTCTCTGAGAAAACAATAATTTTTCATTATCATCCAGGTCCTTTACTCTCTTATCCTCAAGTCCGATATATTTTATCAGTCTCTCGGCCGTTTTCAGAGATACTCCTTGGCATACATTAAAAATAACATTTTTTAACTTTTCTTCTGGATTATACTTAAAAATATTGTTAATTATATCCTCAAATTTATCTCTTGTAAAGCACATTTTCCCCTGATCCGGCGGTAAAATGTACTCACAACCCGGCAGAACAAGTCTTTTAGACGACATACTTGAGTTTACTCTTATAATAGCATCTAAAATCACGCCCTGCTGAGATATTAATATAATATTACTATACCTTCCCATCATCTCGCAAACCAAACTGCTTTGGATACTGTCTCCCAACTCATTTAAATGCTGAAAATCAACAAATACTGTCCTTTCCAATTCATGCTGCCTGATATCTTTTATCTTAGCCGATGACAATCTCTTTCTAAGAAGCATACAAAAAGCAGTAGGACTTTGTGGGTTTTCAAAATTTTTATCAGTTATATGTATTCTTGGACTATTTTGGCTTACAGATATAAGTAGTTTTAAAGTTTGTCCGTCTTTCCTTAAAACTACAATTATCATACGTGTGCTTGGCTGATAAATCTTTTGGACCACACTTCCTATCAAATTTTCACGTAACTCTTTAGTTAAATAATTAAGAAATATCCCGTCTAACGCCATCATTGTCTCTTCCCAACTCATTTTTTCACAAATATTTTATTTTATCAATAAATACTTGTGACTTATAAAATTTAATTCCCTTAAACCTTTTTTCCAGAATATTTTTTAGACTATCCATCGCCAAATCTTCTGTCTTGAAATGCCCCGCGTCTACTACCATCACTTCATTATGATTTGCTTCCAAAATATCACTATGCTTTATTTCGCCCGTAACAAATGCGTCAGCTTTACACCTTACGGCTTCTTTTATATAGCTCCCCCCCGCTCCGCTGCACAGTGCTACTTTCTTTATAATTTTTTCATTAACCTCTGTATATCTTAAGCCTTCACAATCTAGTTTTTCCTTTACAAATTTTGCAAACTCTTCTGACTTTATAGGACTTTTGAGATCT
This sequence comes from uncultured Eubacteriales bacterium, assembly GCA_948762645.1. Lineage (GTDB taxonomy): Bacteria > Bacillota > Clostridia > Oscillospirales > Acutalibacteraceae > CAQBRY01. The sequence continues at coordinate 2,608 of CAQBRY010000011.1, forward strand.
CCTACTATACCATTATAATATTCTTTATATATAGAAAAATCTCTAAATATGTCATAAGCAGGCTGCTCGTAAGGATGAACTTCTTTCATTGCCTTAATTACGTTTTTTGTCTTGTCCTGGGGGCAAATCATCTCTAGTCTTGCTTCTTCAACCTCTTCTAAACATCCTTTTTTCCCAATATATGGATTAGAATAATCCTCCGGTAAAAAACGTCCTGTCCCATAGGATGCAAAGCTACACATAGAATAATTTCCAAGTTTGCCCGCACCGTTTTCAGACATTACTTTTAACACCCTATTTTCACTTTCTTTCGGAACGAAAACTACTATTTTATTATACTCTGTCCCTCTAAGTTCACAAAGCGGTTCTATATTTTCTAAATTAAGCTTATCTGCCAAGCATTTATTTACGCCTTCTTTAGCTAAATCTAAGTTAGTATGGGCACACATAACGTTTAAATTATTCTTTACTGCTAAAAACGGTATACTATTATCTAAAATATTCTTAATAGGTCTAAAAATGACAGGGTGATGAGTTATAATTAAATTACATCCAAGACCAGCTGCTTCAAAAATAACCTCTTTAGTTACGTCCAAGGCAAGCAAAACATTAGAAATATTTTTTTCCATATCTCCGATTAATAAACCAGTGTTGTCCCAATCAAATGAAATATTAAACGGGGCTATTTCATCTATAAATTTATATATTTGTTTCACTGTCATTACAGCATTTCCCCCTTATTATATTTTCTAAAGTGTATATAATAAAGTCATATTTTTTCTCTGAATCATAGTCCATTAAATGGATACTTCCACTTTTTTTATTTTTTAAATCCCTTATTTGTTTTTCTATATATAACTTCGCATCTACGCTATAATTTTTGAGTATCCTCCCAATATAATAGTAAGGCTCAGAAAAAGTATAGTTTCTCCCAACATACTTTACCATCATCACCGTATATACTTTATTTTTACAGCAAACCGCTTTCTCATCTTCAATAAAATATCCATTACTACATAAATATAGTCTTAGATCATATTCACACGTCATAGGCTGAAGAATAAATTTCTTGTCAAATCTATTTTTGAATTTACATTCGTTCAATATTTCTGATATTAAATTACCGCCCATCCCCGCTATTACTATTTCATCAACTTCATCCTCATCAATATTTTTGAGTCCTGCTGATGTCCTAGCTTCTATAATACCTTCTAAACCATTATTATATATATTCTTCTTTGCTATTTTTAAAGGTCCTATATTTATGTCTGAGGCGATCGCCCTGGAAATTAAATTGTTTTTTGCCAAAAAAATAGGTAAATAAGCATGGTCTGTTCCTATATCTGCAATCCTACATCCTCTGGAAACCATATCGGCACAAACTCTTAATCTTTTACTCAATTTATTACCTGACATATATTATTTCCAATCTAACAATGATAATGGGAGAATCACGATAAAAACGTGATTCTCCTCTCATAAAACATTAAAAATAAATTTTTATTGTTCTCTCATTTTTGCAAAACATTCACTGCAATATACAGGACGATCATCACGTGGTTTGAAAGGAACTTTTGCTTCCCCTCCACATGATGCACATGTAGCGGTGAAAATTTCACGCTCTGCTCTATTGGCATTTTTGCGTGCATCACGGCAGCTTTTGCATCTTTGTGGTTCATTTACGAAACCTTTTTCTGCGTAGAACTCTTGCTCACCCGCTGTAAAAACAAATTCAGATCCACAATCTTTACATACAAGGGTTTTGTCTTCGTACATTTGGTATACCTCTCTTTTGGAATAAAAAAATTTGCCCTAGGACGGGTTCGCACCGACACCTCTGAATAAAACAACGCTCTGCTATACTAAGCTACTTGGGCATGGCTTTACTTTACTTTTACTATTATATTCCATAAACAAAATTAAGTCAACAAATTTTTTTTAAAAAAAATAAAATTATTGTTATATATAATAAATATATATTAACTCCATTAATTACAATTTATGAAATATAATAGATATTCGACACTATAAATATACAGTTAATTTTTTTGTCCTAAATTTTCTCTTATAAAATTACATATTCTATCCATTTCCATACCCCTGGATCCCTTTACTAAAATCTTATCTCCATCCGTTATATTTTCTTCTATGAAATTATATATATCATCTATTTTATCAAAATGTCTTACTTCTATACTCTGCTTAGAATATTGTTTTACGGCATTTAATAAAAATTTTGACTCTTCTCCCATTGTAAGTAAAACGTTGATGTTTTCTAGAGCTATATATTTTCCTAAATCAAAATGTATTTGACTGGATTTGTCTCCAAGCTCTAATATGTCGGCAAAAATAAGAATATTTCTTCCTTCAGGCTTTAAAGATCTTAAAACATTCATTGCACTTTTAACAGAGTCAGGACTTGCATTATATGAATCGTCTATTAAAGTTACACTTCCTAAACGAAAAATCTGCTGTCTCATAGGTGCTCCTACGTAATTTTGCAATCCTCTTTTTATGTCTTCCAAGTGAAATCCCATATCACTTGCCACAGCTATAGCTGCTAATGCATTATAGACATTATGCACTCCCAAACAGGGTATAGTTATACTGTCCCGATACGCTTGAGTTACTAAAGTAAAATTAGTCGTTTCCCCATTCATAGTTATGTCTTCCGCCCTATAGGGATATTGTCCATTCATACCAAAATATACTATATTCTTCTTTTCCACTTTAGAAAGAAGAGGATTGTCTCCATTTAAGTAATATCTCCCTTCTTCTTTTTTTAGAATCTTTATTTTTTCATCTCGAGTTGTTTCTACATTGCCAAAATTTTCTATATGTGATACTCCTACATTAGTAATCACACCAAAATCTGCATCAACAATATCTGAAAGTATATCCATTTCTCCTATCTCGCTTATGCCCATTTCCAATACTAATGCTTCATGGTGGGAATTTAAATTTAAAAGTGTAAGCGGTACTCCTATTTGCCCGTTGTGATTTCCCTCCGTCTTTAGAACATCCAGACTCTCTGAAAGTACAGACGCTATCATATCTTTAGTCGTAGTCTTTCCTACGCTCCCCGTTATTCCTATAATAGGTATTGAAAATCTCTTCCTATAAAATTTTGCTATATTTTGTAAAGCCTGCTTTGTATTTTCTACTTCTATTAAAATTGTCCCTTCAAAATCACAATCAACATTTTCCCCTTTTTGAACTAATGAAGCTACAGCGCCTTTTTCAAATGCGTCTTTAATAAAAGAGTGACCGTTTACTTTTTGTCCGATAAAGGGAATGTACAAATATCCTTCTTGTACTTTTCTGCTGTCTATACACACACCGCTTACAGTCTTATCCTCAAAATTTTCTCCCCTTAATACATTCCCTTGTGTCATAATTAATACTTCTTGTATACTTAACGCTTCCATAAAATTCTCCTTATGCTAAATGTGATTCTGATAAAATATTATTTATAATTTCTCTCTCATCAAAATTATATTTTACTCCGTTTATCTCCTGATACGTTTCATGACCTTTTCCTGCTAAAACTATAATATCTCCGTCCCGCGCCGTCTCTAGACAGTACTTTATCGCTTTTTTCCTATCAGGTATCACTATATATTTTCCCTTGGACTTTTGAACCCCTACTTCTATATCTTTTATTATATCTGTTACGTTTTCAAAGCGTGAATTATCTGCCGTAATTATTGATAAATCAGCGAACTTTCCGGCTGCTTCTCCCATTTCATATCTTCTATCTCTAGGTCTATTTCCCCCTGCGCCAAAAAGAACTATTAGCCTATTAGGTTTATATTCTCTTAAAGTTGTAAGTACGTTTTCCATACTTACCGCATTATGAGCATAATCTATCAAAAGAGTATAGTTTCCGGGTACTTTTACGGGTTCCACCCTCCCCTTAACTCTGACTTTATTTATTCCTTTTTGAATAATTTCCACATCGATTCCTACATACTCACAAAATAAACACGCTGCAAGAGCGTTATACACACTAAATCTTCCGGGGATAGGTATTTTTAAATCATATTCCTGGTTACTGCTTATAAATTTACATTCTACTCCCACATAGCCTTGATTTACTATTAAACCTGTTTTACTGCAATATAAATCTGATGAACTGCCAAACCCAAACGTTTTAACATCACAAACACTATTTTTTTTGACATCCAAATATTTATCATCATCCCTATTAATAAATACTACTTGGCTATTTTTAAATAACAAACATTTTGATTTAAAATAATCGTTCATATCCTCATGTTCGTTTGTACCCACGTGATCCTTAGAAAAGTTCGTAAATATTCCATAATTAAACTTGAATCCATCAAGACGGTGATGCTTAAGGCCCAATGATGACGCTTCCAAAACAGCATACTTACACCCTGAATTAGCCATATAAGATAAATGACTTTGTATTTCATAAGATTCAGGAGTAGTATTTTCTGTCTTAATTACCTCGTCGCCTAGCAGTACGCCCATGGTTCCTATTACCCCTACTTTATCTCCGTTTTGTTCTAGTATTGATTTTATCATATGAGAGGTAGTTGTTTTTCCTTTTGTGCCCGTTATTCCTACTGTTATAAGTTTAGACGCAGGATGACCAAAAAAATTACATGACATTTTTGCCAATTCTTTTCTAGTGTTCTTTACTATTACTACGTTTTCAAACGAAACTTTCAATTCCTGCTGTGCTATTATAACTTTACATCCTTTATCAATCGCTTCTTTAACAAAAAAATGTCCGTCAATATTAGATCCTTTCAAACAAACAAACATACTTCCGCCGGAGACTTTTGTGGAGTTATAAGCTATATCCGAAATATCTATATCCATGTCTTTACAACCACTTTTTACAATATCTACTCCATCTAAAATCTCAATTAGTTTCATAAAAACACCTCTATCAATACTATAACTAATTTATCTAATAATATGCAAATTATAAAAAAATTTCCTTTACTATCAAAATTTTTTTAGCCTTCAAAAAATTCTCTTATTTCCTTTTGTCTATTATATTCACAAAATATTATTATTTCATCTCCAGGTAATAAAGTCGCATCGGCGTGAGGAAAAATAAAGTTTTCCTCTCTTACTATAGATACTATCAAACATGACGAAGGTAAATTCATATCTTTAATCTTTACATCCTTCATACGAAAATCATTAGGAAGTATCATCGACAGTATTGACGCCCTGCCTTTATTTAAACTTGCAACTAACTGCATTTCTCCATTATGAATTTCATGTTCCACCATTTTCGTTATTATTTCAGTACTGCTCACCGTATTATAAATGCCAAGCTCCTTCATAACCTCAAGGTTTCTCGGATTATTTACTCTTGCTATAACTTTTTCAACCATAAATTTCCTTTTAACCAACTGACATGCTACCAAATTATCTTGATCCCTTCCAGTTACCGCTACAAAGCAGTCTGCTTTAGCTATACCTGCATCAATCAATGCTTCTATTTCCGTACCATCTCCGTGAATTACTTCTATCCCTAAGTTATTAGCAAGATTTAAGCATTTACTCTTATTCTTTTCAACAAGTGAAATATCATATTTCCTCTCCATCATACTTTGTGACAAATAATATCCAAGTTTACCTCCGCCTACTATTACTACCCTCACATTACTCATCCTTTATTATTAAAAATATATTCAGTCTATTACTTTGGTATATATTATTTTATCTGTTGAACTAATTACTGCATTATTTTTTTCAGTATTTAATATAACGTCGTTGTCCCTATTGATTACTCCAACTACAAGCTCATTACTCCTATTAGGTATCTCGTCCATAGAACGTCCTATCAAAAACTGTTCGGCCTCTCTTATTACGAAGGAAAGAGTACTTGCTCCGAATGTTATCTGCTTTACTGATGTCTTTTCAGCCAATGCTGAAAACATGGCTTCAGTTGAAAGCTTCGTTTCACATATAGTTTGAAGTCCGAAATGTTTAAATATCTTTTCTCTTGCCGGATCTATTATCCTTGTCACAACATTTTGTATGTCGAAAAATTCTCTTACTATCTGAGATATAGTTATATTTAAATTATCATCATCAGTAGTAGTTGCTACTGCATCACAGTTTTCAATGCCCGCCTTCTTTAATACTTCTATATCCATTGGCATACCTGTTACTGTAATACCATCAAAATCGTCACTTAAAAGTTTGAAAGATTCCGGATCTCTATCTACTATCGAAACATTATGTCCATACCTACATAGCATATCAGCCAATCTACTCCCAAGCTCTCCACACCCTACCACCAACGTATTCATATAAATAGTCCTCCTTTATATTTCTTAATATCCGATCAAATATTCTATTTATAAATGTAAATTTCTAAAAACATATCTATCCAAAAATCACTATATTTTATTGTCTAAATCCAGTGCAAAACTACTTTCAAAACTTTTTATCATCCATTTATATATTCTTCAAAATACACTTTTAATTTATCAAAAATAACTTTATCACAGTCAAAAGTTAAATGATTACACACATCTTTAGTATCGCACCACAAATACTTTTCAACTTCACACTCCTGGCATTTAACATAGCATGAATCTGAAATTGCCGCATAATATACTGCTTCTAGCGTAACACCTTTTTTATAGGAAAAATACGTTGAAGACCTGAAATCAGAAATAACCTTCACATCTAATCCCACTTCTTCTTTAATCTCACGTTTAACAGTTTCAATTTCAGTTTCATTTTTCTCCATATGTCCTTTAGGAAATCCCCAACATATTTTTTTATCGCCAATATCAAATCCAATAAGCAAAAATTTATAATTGTCATTAAACTTATGTCCAATTACAGCCCCACATGATTTTTCATATTTAGAGTAATTAAACAGTTCGTCTGAAATAAAAAAGTCTCCATTTTCATTTCTTTTAAGTTCGACTTCTTCCATTATACTCTCACTATTAATCAAGCCATAAACATGAGGAAAGATTTTATTATTCTTATTGTTTCTCTCCCATTTTAATTCGGATTTTAAATAAAACGTATTTATACACAAAACCATCAGATCATCATTAATATCTTTTAAATTATTATTGGCTACTTCTAACAATTGATCAAATGTACAGCAATGTATGAATCCATCTTTCTTTACCAAAAAATCACCGTAAGGCTCATCCTTAAATTTCCCTTGTCCAATTTTTTCCTCTGCAATATGAAATATTAACATTTTTTCTCCTTTTTATTATTTATAACTAATTTTAAAAAACCATAGTTCCTATAAACCAATCCCAAAAAGCATGAAGAATAACCACATTCCAAATAGACTTTGTTTTGTGAAAAAACTATTAATAAACTACCAGAATATTCCAGATATGCGTATATTTTTCAAACATCATATAAGTTTGCATATGTATAAAGCAAAAAATATATTTGTCATAATTGAAGCCTTTAAC
>CAQBRY010000011.1:10062-27329 GCA_948762645.1 uncultured Eubacteriales bacterium
ATTTTATTTTTGATCTATTGCTATAAACCGAGTAAAAAGCTGTATATCCCCAACCGCGAAAAGCCATTTCTTCAAATAATCCTATATAAATGCACCAACAAATTCTTATCCAATTATCAAATTTAAAGGTACACATTTTTCCATTAAGTACTACTTGAGATAAAAGCAAACCAATTGCTGCACCAACTAGACTTAAAACTAAAATTTTAAAATCTATTTTTGTAAACATCTCTTTTAATGATATTTTTAAACTTTTACTATACAACTTAGATATTAAAATTATAAAAGCAACCTCAATTAAACGTCTAATATCAACAAAATCCTTATAATTTCCAAATATTGATTGAAAATCCAGTAATTCTATCATGACTAAAGTCCACCAAAATACAATTATTTCTACCATCACTACAATAACTTCTGAAATTGTTAATTTCGTTTGGGTCATACTTTTCATACATCTAACTCCCACCAAATTGGTCCGCCCGGAGGGACTCGAACCCCCGACCTTCAGAATCGGAATCTGCTGCGATATCCAGCTTCGCTACGGACGGAAAATTAATTATCACTATTTTTAAAATAGTGATATTATATATTAAATATATATATATTGCAAATCTATCAAAATAATTTACACTCTTCTTTAGTGACCCTAGCCTTTATTAATTTTTGTTTTTCAGGCTTCGTATCTCCTATATCCAAAGCCTCTAAAAGACTTCTCTCACTATCCATGTACTTTAAACGATTCGAAGAATAAAGCGTTGCTATATTTTCTCCTTTATTTACGTAATCTCCGGTTTTTTTATGAAACTTTATCCCTGCTAAATTATCTATAATATCATCTTTCTTTTCTCTTCCGGCTCCCAATTTCATAGAAGCTATACCACATTTCTCCGTATCCATATTCACTATATATCCGCTTTTTTCGGAAACAACGTTGTATGGCTTTATATTTTTTAAGAGATCCTCCGGGGAATAAATCCAAGATACGTTTCCGCCTTGACTAATCACCATTTCTTCAAACTTCTTAAATGCTCTGCCACTGCCTAAAGACTCTTGAGCCATTTCTTCACAAACAGACAAGTCCCCTTTTCCAGATAAATACAGCATATTCGATGCTAAACACAAACATATCTCTTTAAGATCTTCAGGACCTCCACCCTTTAACACATCAACTGTTTCTATAACCTCAAGAAAATTTCCTACCATATTTCCAAGAGGTCTATCCATATTGGTAATTAAAGCAGTGGTTTCTTTACCCACACTCCCCCCGATATTTACCATAGTTTCAGCAAGTTCTCTGCACCTTTCAAAATCTTTAATAAATGCTCCACTGCCTGTCTTTACGTCTAATAATATTTTATCCGCACCGGCAGCTATTTTCTTACTCATTATGCTTGATGCTATAAGAGGTATACTTTCAACCGTGGCTGTAACATCCCTTAATGCGTATAATTTTTTATCCGCAGGAACAAGATTTCCAGTCTGACTCACAATACTTATTCCTATTTTATTTACGGCACCTATAAATTCATCTCTTGACAGAGAAGTTCTAAATCCAGGTATTGATTCTAACTTGTCTATTGTTCCACCGGTGTATCCCAACCCTCTTCCGGACATCTTAGCAACATTAATTCCACATGATGCTACAATCGGTGAAATTATTAGCGTAGTTTTATCCCCAACTCCACCCGTGCTATGCTTATCTACTTTTATACCAGGTATCGAAGATAAATTGACAGTATCCCCTGAATTTGCCATATATTTAGTAAGGATAGATACCTCATTTTTTGTCATGGAATTAAAATATATAGCCATAAGCAAAGCAGATACTTGGTAATCTTCTATCTCTCCATTTACGTATCCATTCACAAAGTATTCTATTTCTTGTTCATTTAATTCTTGTCCATCTCTTTTTTTGGCTATTATATCGTATATACGCAAAATGTTCTCCTCCATCTATCCTTCAGAAACTAATTTTACTATTTTGCTAGTTCCTAGTCTTGAAGCACCAGCATTTATAAAATCTTGAGCATCTTTAATAGTTTTTATCCCACCTGCTGCTTTTATCTTTACATGATTATCTACATATTTTTTAAATAAAAGTATATCGTCAAGTTTTGCTCCGGAAGTTGAAAAACCTGTGGACGTTTTTATAAAATCTGCTCCTGACTGCGAAACAACTTTGCATAAATTTATTTTTTCATCTTCTGTTAATAAACAAGTCTCAACTATAACTTTAAGTATTTTCTCTTCACAAATTTCTTTTACAAGTTTAATCTCTTTTTCTATTTGAGAGTATTTCCCTTCTTTCACCCATCCTAGATTTATAACCATATCAATTTCATCTGCACCACAATTTAAAGCATCGTGGGTTTCAAATTGCTTAGTGGCAGTGGTATTATATCCATTCGGGAACCCAATTACGGTACAAATTTTAACATTACCTCTCATACTGTTTCCAAACTTTAAAACACGACCTACAAAAGATGGAGGTATACATACAGACGCAACTTTATATTTAACCGCTTCATCTAATAAATTACAAATATCTTCAAATGTAGCTGTTGGTGAAAGTAAAGTGTGGTCTACTTTACTTAGTATATCATCTAAATTCATAACTTCCTCCTATGATTCGTTAAATTGCAGTCTTATCTCGACCCTTTTTGATAAGGTTTTCCTGACGCCTTAGGTGCAGACGAATTTCCCACAAATAAAATCAGTACTACTATAGTTAGTATATACGGAAGCATTGCAAGAATATCAGAAGGTATTATCAAGTTTCCTCCTCCAAGTACTACTACCAAAGCCTGAGCAAAACCAAAAAGTAAACATGCTAAATATGCTCCACTGCATCTCCACTTTCCAAATATTACTGCTGCTAATGCAATAAATCCTTGTCCGCTAATTGCAGTCGGAGTAAACTGAGATATAATTGCCAATGTTACAGATGCTCCACCAAATCCTGCAAGTATTCCGGAAAGTATTACACATGCATAACGTGATCTATAAACCGATACTCCTAATGTGTCCACTGCTGCAGGATGTTCTCCAAGGGCTCTTATTCTTAATCCCCACTTTGTCCTTCTCATTATAAACCACGCAGTTATAACAACTATTAATGCTAATAAAACAGTAATATCCACATTAAAATTTACACTTGAAATGTTGATAAGTTTTGGAAGCTTTTTTGGTACAGGTAAAGTAGTTGTTGCGCCATGAAATAAAAGTCTTGACAAAAATAACGATAATCCTGGTCCGATAAGGTTTATAGCTATTCCGGAAACGGTTTGATCTGCCATAAAAGTTATTGATGCTACAGCATGAAGTAAAGCAAGAAGTCCTCCTGCAAGTCCCCCGCATAAAAATCCAAGCCACGGACTTCCTGTATAATATCCTACGGCTACTCCCGTAAACGCCCCTATACTCATCATACCTTCAAGGCCGATATTTACTATCCCGGATCTTTCACATATTACTCCTCCTATTGCTGCGAATGCAAGAGGAGTCGAATACATTAGTGTTATTGCAAAAGTCATAAATATACTACTAAACATCTTTGTTCCTCCTCTTAGAAATCATATCTACTAAAGTGGGCATAAACTGCGTAAGCGCTACAAAAAACACTATTACACCTATCATTATATTAACTATTTCTGAAGGCGCTCCCGTTTTAAACTGTAAAGACTGACCGGCATAGATAAGTCCACTAAACAAGAGTCCTGCAAATATACATCCAAATGGTGTTCCCCCAGCTATTAGTGCTACCGACATTCCATTAAATCCATTATTTTCGAATATTGCTAAAACATGTATATTATGAGATCCCGTGCCGGTTACGGTTAAAGCTCCGGCAAGTCCTGAAAGTGCTCCGGCTATAAGCATTGAATAAACTATATTTCTCTCTACGCACATTCCATTGTTACGCGCCGCATCCACGTTGATCCCGCTTACTCTAAATTCATATCCTTTTACCGTTTTATAAAGTATCAGCCACACTACAAACGCCATTATTACAGCTATTATAAAGTTAAGACTGAAATCTGTTTTTAAAACTGCGTCATTTAAAAACTGATTATTCTTTAAATATTCTCTTCCTTCTTTTGAAAATTTCCAATTATAAAATAAATTTGTAAATCCCGAATCTCTTATTGAAAATGTACCGTCACTTTCCGGCCTATGAAATCTCTCGGAATTCGATACGTAATTGCACAAATAAAGGGCTATCCAATTAAACATTATACTCGTTATTACTTCATTAATTCCAAACTTTGCTTTTAAAAATCCTACTGCTGCACCAAGTAGTGCTCCTGCTAAAACTCCACCTAAAACTATTACCGGAACTTGTATTAGGGGAGGCAGATCAAGAATTATACCAAGTATTGTTGTAACTATTGTTGAAGCTATGTACTGCCCTTCTGCTCCAATATTGAAAAGTCCCGACTTGAACGCAAAAAATACGCTAAGACCCGTAAGTATTATCGGAGAACTCTTTATTATTACGTTCATTATAAACTTTGGCCTTGAAAATACAGCGTTAAACATTACTGCCAAACACTGTCCCGGTTTATACCCAACTGCAAGTAAAATGACAGACGCTACCATAAACCCCAAAATTATTGCCAACACCGTAGAGACTAAAGGATTTTTTAGTATATTATCCAATTTTTTCATTATTTTTTCCTCCGGCCATTAATAAACCTATCTTATTTTCATCAGCTGTTTCATTTGAAAAAGTTCCTACAATTTCACCGTTATATATTACGGATATTGTATCCGCTACGTCTAATATCTCATCCAATTCCAAAGATATTAATAAAATTGCTTTACCTTTGTCCCTAAGATCTATAAGAGTTTTTCTTACGTATTCTATTGCTCCTACGTCAAGTCCTCTTGTCGGCTGAACTGCTATTAAAAGATCAGGATTATTAGATATTTCTCTGCCTATAACAAGCTTTTGCTGATTTCCTCCGGATAAACTTGCCATCCTCATATTCTTGCAATTTTTTGGTCTAACGTCATATTTTTCAATTAATTCATCAGTGAATTTGTCTCTTACCGAATCATTTAAAAGTCCATTTTTTGAAAAAGGTTTTTGTCTACATTTGTTAAGTATCATATTTTCTGAAACGGTAAAATCTAATATACAGCCATATTTATGTCTATCATCGTGTATGATTGATATTCCGTTATTTAACACGTTTAAATTACTTGTGTTTTGTATTTCTTTGCCATTTATTTTTATCTTACCTGATTCTACGTTTCTAATCCCAATTATTGCTTCTATAAGCTCTTTTTGTCCGTTTCCCTCTACACCCGCTATACCAAAAATTTCTCCTTGGCGAATCTTAAAAGAAAGATTTTTAACTGTCTGAATTCCCCTAATTGATCTTACGCTTATATCGTTTACCTCGAATACGTCTTTTCCAAAATCAGAAGGTGTCCTTTCAACAGATAATCTTACTTTTCTTCCTACCATTTTCTCGGCTAAACTTTGCTCCGTTTCGTCCTCGACTTTAACACTGCCTATAAGTTTTCCTTTTCTTATAATAGCACATTCATTGGAAGATCTTATTATCTCTTTTAATTTATGAGTTATTATTATTACCGTTTTTCCATTTTTTACAAGGTCTCTCATTATATCTATTAAATCATCTATCTCCATCGGAGTTAGCACTGCGGTAGGTTCATCCAGTATTAATATATCAACGCCTCTATAAAGAGCTTTAAGTATCTCTACCCGTTGCTGCATTCCCACGGAAATATTTCGTATTCTAGAACTTAAATCTACTTTCAAATTATACTCTTTAATTATTTCGATAACTCTTTTTTTCTCTTTCTTCATATCTATAACGCCAAATTTATTTGTATTTTCACTGCCTAATATAATATTTTGAAGAACCGTAAATTTATCTATAAGCATAAAATGCTGATGTACCATTCCTATACCGTTGTTAATTGCTAAATGAGGGTTTTTTATATCTGCCACTTCACCGTTTAAATATATTTCTCCTGCATCTGCCGTATATAGACCATATAATATATTCATAAGAGTACTTTTCCCCGCACCGTTTTCACCTAGTATTGCATGAATAGTACCTTTTTTTACGTCTAAATTTACATCGTCAAGGACCTTGAAATCACCAAATGACTTCATAATTCCTCTCATCTGCACAGCATAATCCTTACTGATTTCCAACTAAATACCTCCCAACAAATTTATACTATCTTTTCTGATACTCTTTAAAAGTTTCCAAATCATAAGGTACAAATATTTTACCGCTTATTATTTCTTCCTGAATTTTTATAGCTTCTTCATATATTTTTTTATCAAGGTTTGGATTTTCATCCGGCAAACCAACGCACCCTTCTTTTAATCCGTATGAAAAGGTTTTGCCGCCTATATTTTTACCGTTTAAAAGGTCTGTAGATACAATATCCACTGCTTTTCCAACATTCTTTATTGCAGAAGTTAAAACATTTTTTGGAGCTAAATATGATTGGTCCATATCTACTCCTATGGCAAAATTATTTGTCTCTTTTGCCCCTTCAATAACTCCCACACCTACACCTCCGGCAGCATGAAAAACTATGTCACATCCATCTGAAAACATCTTGAGTGCTATGGCTTTTCCTTTTGCAGAATCACTAAAACTTTCAGCATACTGTACTTTAGTATCTATATTTACTCCGCGCTTTTTAGCAGCATAATCTACTCCCGCTCTATATCCGTATTCAAACTGACTTATAACTTGTCCGGCAATTCCCCCGACAAACCCTACCGCATTTGTCTTTGTTGTCATACCGGCTATATATCCTACCATAAATGACGATTCTTCCGCTCTAAATACGAGTCCCGAAACATTATCGGGCGTATCATCACCATATGAAAAATCTACTATGGCATAATTAAGTTCCGGGTTGATCCCTGAAGACTTAAGTATCGTATCTGCTAAACCAAATCCTATTCCAAATATTAAGTCTACATTCTCATCCCCTAGTTTATCTATATTCGTATAGTAATCAGAAGACTGTACAGATTCTACATATCTTGCTTTTGAGCCTGTCCTACTTGCAAACTCTTTCATTCCTTCCCAAGATGAAGTATTAAAAGATCTATCGTTAATTCCTCCTGTATCTGTTACCATGGCCACAGAGAATCTGTCCTTGTCATCATCCAGCCCCGTTTTAATACTTATGCCAGAAAAAGACATCCAAATAATAATCGCAAAAAATAAAATTATTAAAATAAAATATGTCCATACAGACGAAATGGATCTTTTCATAATTTCCTCCAAAAGTAATTACAATATACTTCCTATTTATATCAAATTAAATTGTCTCTAGGGCTATATTCATCATGTCCTTAAAACCGCATTGTCTCTCATCTGACGAAAGCGATGTACCCTTTAACGGACAATCTGAAATGGTTAATATGCAGAGTGCCTTTTTTCCACACCTAGCCGCATTCATGTAAAGCCCGGCCGACTCCATCTCTACAGCTAAAACTCCCATTTTCTTCCACTTTAAAAGATATTCATTATCATCATCATAAAACGTATCAGACGATAATATATTTCCAATCTTTACGCTAATCTTTAAATTGTCTGCCACACTTTTTGCTCTTTCTACTAAGCTATAGTCAGCAATAGGAGCGAAAGTTCCGATTAGACCATACTGAGACACGTAACTAGAATTAGTACATGCACCCATTCCTATTACTACATTCTTTAAGTCTACATCGTCACTTATCGCTCCTGCGCTGCCTATTCTTATAATATTTTCCACACCATAGAAATTATATAATTCATAACTATAAATGCCAATCGAAGGTATCCCCATGCCACTTCCCATAACAGATACTTCTTTTCCTTTATACTTTCCTGTAAATCCCAACATATTTCTTACAGTATTAAAACATTTAACATCATCCAAAAAATTTTCAGCTATATATTTCGCTCTAAGTGGGTCCCCCGGCATTAATACACTTTTTGCTATATCATTTTCTTTCGCACTAATATGTGCAGTTGGTAAAACAGACATCTTTTCCTCCAATAATATTAATTGATTTTAAATTTTATTATGTGAAAATTTTAACATCTTGCTAAACATATTGTCAACAAATTCCGACACTTTCTGTATGCATGGCCCTCCAACAAACGCAGATATTAATGTCATTTCTCTGACTTTTCCTCCCAGTAAAAATCCAACTATTAAAGCAACCACATCAATACTTACCTTCATAAATCCAAACGATTTATTTAGTTTCTTACTAGATATTATCGCAAGTGCCGACCATGGGTCTACTCCAATATTTACCGATATAAATATTCCGAGACCTATTATGGCAAGTACTACTGCCAAAATTGAAACTAAAAATCTTGGTATATAATCGTTTGTAACATCCATAGCTTCATACAAATTAATCCCAAAATTTATAGACGGTCCTAATGCTAAGGCATATATTACCGTCCCTACATTTATATATTTTCTGTCTATTAGAATTACTATTACCGCTAAAATGCAGTTTATAATATTTGTAGCAAGTCCAAGATTAAGGTTGAAAAAATTACTTACCCCATTAAAAAACACGGCTATGGCATCTGTTCCAAGCAACGCCTTAGTATTAAACGCTATAGATATTCCAAGAAGAATAATGCTAAATATACATAGTAATAACTTAAAAGCATACACTCCATTAATATAATTTTTTAAATATTTCCCCACTATCTTATAATCTCCTTTAAAAATGATTTTCCTTCTACTAATTTATTTATTCCAAAATATTCAAGTATAGTTGCGGCTATATCGGAAAAACTCTCTCTTGTACCTAAATTTACGCCTTGCTTAACTTTACTTCCGTATATAACCATTGGAGTATATTCCCTGGAGTGGTCGGTTGAAGAAGTGGTTGGATCACATCCATGATCGGCAGTTATAATTAAAATGTCTTCTCTTCTCATTAAATCCATTATTTCTTTTATTCTACCGTCAAATTCTGAAAGAGCTCCCGCATATCCGGAAACATCATTCCTATGTCCATAAACCATATCGAAATCAACCAGGTTTACAAAGCAAAGCCCTTCAAAGTCTTGCTCTACTATTTTCTTAAGTTTAGTAAGTCCGTCAGAATTATTGCTGGTCTTTACCTTATGAGTAATTCCCTTACCTGCGAAAATATCATTTATCTTTCCTACCCCTATTACATCCAATCCCCTTTTTTCTATTTGATCGAGCATTGTTATCTTAGGCGGTTTAAGAGAAAAATCTTTTCTATTGGGAGTCCTTTCAAAATTTGGGTACTCCCCTATAAACGGTCTTGCAATTACCCTGCCTACAGCATAGTCTCCCGTTAAAAACTCCCTGATTTTTTCACAATACTCATAAAGCTTATTAACCGGTATAATATTTTCATGTGCGGCTACCTGAAATACGCTGTCCGCTGAAGTATATACTATTATACTTCCGGTCTCTATACTCTGTTTTCCATAATCCTTTAAAACCTCTGTTCCTGAATATGGCTTATTACATAATATATCTCTTGACGTAATTGTTTTAAACTGCTGCACAACTTCCTGAGGAAAACCATTCGGGAAAGTCGGCATAGGCTTTTCAGAAATAACACCCGCTATTTCCCAGTGACCTATTATCGTATCCTTTCCATTCGATTTTTCTGCCATTCTTGCAAAGCTGCCCAGCGGATTTTCAGATTTTTCATAGTAATCTACTGAGTCTATATTAAAAAGTCCAAGATCTTTCATATTCGTCATATTAAATTCTTTTTGAGATGAACATGCTTTAAGCGTATTACTGCCGGTATCCCCATATAAATCCGCGTCTGGAAGTTCTCCTATTCCTACACTGTCTAACACTATCAAAAATACTCTTTTCATATTAATTTCCCCCAAATAAAATTATATTTTAAGCTGCTCTCCTACTACGTCTTCAACTCTCGGTTTTACACCTGCAGCAGGAATATTTTTCACCTTATACTTTTTAATACTTGGTAGCTTTTCTTCTAAATACGGATCAACTTTTATAATCCTATGCCCCTTTTTTAGTCTCATAACACATACTCCTTGAGAGTCCTTTGACGTCTTAATATTTAACATATCGCTATTAAATATTAACATTTTCCCTGCAGAAGAAGTTATTAAAAATTCTTTATCTTCTGTTAAATAAAAAATCTTTACTATTTTAGACTTGTCACTATAAGCTTTTACTAACTTTTTTCGATTAGTCAGAGTATGATAAGATTTCATATTAATTTTAGATACTTTACCATCTTCATAGAAAAAAATCATAAACCCATCATAGTCGGAAGTTACGGCTAGGTACATAAAATTTTCTTGATCGTCAAAATTTAAGTTTGCCGGAATATATTCACCCATAACACTTGCCTTTACGTCCGGAAAATTATATCCTTTTGATTTATAAACTTGCATTTTATCTGTAAAAAACAGTAGATCTGAAGTATTACTTCCGCTTTCCGCTTGATTAATCTCATCATTTTCCTTTACCTTTTGATCAGAATTCATCCTCAGTGACTGAGACGTTATTTTCTTAAAATACCCTTCCTTGGTAATAAAAAATGTTACGGGATAATCTTCGATATTGTCATCTTGCTCATACTTAGCTATTTCCTGAGGATAAATTAATTCGCTCTTTCGTACTTTACCATATTTTTTAGAAATAAATTTCAAATCAGTAATTATAATATCATAAACTTTTTCATCACTTTTAAGTATTTCAGACAAACCTTCTATGTCTTTTTTCAATAAATCTGATTCCGATATATGTTTTAAAATATATTCTTTATTAAGATTTCTAAGCTTTATCTCGGCAACATATTCAGCCTGCAGCTGATCTATACCAAATCCATCCATAAGATTAGGTACTACCATTACTTCTTCTTTAGTATTTCTTACGATATTTACAGCTTTATCAATATCTAAAAGTATCTTTGAAAGCCCTAAAAGAAGATGAAGCTTACTTTTCTTTTTATCAAGGTCAAACGCTGTCCTTCTTTTTATACAGTTAACTCTAAAATTAATCCAACTTTTAATTAATTCTTTTACTCCCAAAACTTTTGGTACTCCATCAATAAGTACGTTAAAGTTACATGAAAATACGTCTTCAAGAGGCGTTAAATGATAAAGTTTGGTCATTAACTTATCAGGGTCATATCCTCTTTTTAGATCTATAGTAATTTTCAGTCCATCTATACCCGTCTCATCTCTAATGTCAGATATTTCCTTGATTTTACCAAGCTTAATAAGTTCTATGACCTTATCTATGATAAGTTCGCTACAAGTTGTAGGAGGAATATTTATAATGTCTATACAATTTGACTCTTTATCGTATACATATTTAGACCTTATCCTTATTCCGCCTCTTCCTGTATCGTATATGCTCTGCAGCTTATCTTTTTCATATATAATATATCCGCCGCCGGGAAAATCTGGAGCTATTAAAGTACTTAAAATATCGTGGTTTTCATCTTTTATAAGTTCAATCGCAGTTTCACACACTTCAGACAAATTAAACGGACAAATCGAACTTGCCATTCCCACGGCTATACCCGTATTGGCATTTACAAGTATCGACGGAAAACTTACCGGCAGCAGTACAGGCTCCTTTAAGGTGCTGTCATAATTATCAACAAAATCTACGCAGTCTTTATCAATATCCTTAAATATCTCTTCGCAAATATTATCAAGCTTTGCCTCCGTATATCTTGACGCTGCACACACCATATCTCTTGAATAAAATTTTCCGAAATTTCCTTTTGAATCTACATATGGATGAAGAAGTGCTTCATATCCTCTGCTAAGTCTTACCATAGTATCGTATATGGCACTGTCTCCATGAGGATTTAGCTTCATAGTTTGACCTACAATATTTGCAGATTTCGTCCTTGTTTTGCCAAGAAGTCCCATCTTATACATCGTATACAGCAGTTTCCTATGCGACGGTTTAAAGCCGTCTATTTCGGGTATTGCCCTTGACATTATAACGCTCATGGCATAAGGCATATAATTTTTTTCTATAGTATCTACTATCTTCTGATCCACAACCTTACCTGCGTTATTTACAACTCCTTTGCTTACTGCTTTAGACGTTTTATTTAAGTCTTTATTCTTCCGCGGCATCTTATACCTCCTCATAATTCAATTTTTCTGTTATACATATACGTTCTCTAATTTATATCTAAATCATCCATATAAAGATGTCCATTTTCTATTATATATTCTTTTCTTCCCTGCAAATCTTCCCCTAAAAGTATATCAAATATTCTAGACGTCTTTTCGGCATCGTCCGGAGTCACTTTTATAAGCCTTCTGGTTTCCGGATTCATAGTAGTAAAATTCATCATATCAGGTTCGTTTTCTCCGAGACCTTTTGATCTTTGCAAAGTATATTTTTGATTTCCTATCTCTTTTATAAACTGATCTTTTTCCTTTTCATCGTATGCAAAATAAGTTTTAGTTTTAGTAGTTATCTCATAAAGGGGAGATTCGGCTATAAATACCTTTTCTTCTTCGATAAGGTCCGGAGTAAGGCGGTAAAGCATTGTAAGGATTAAAGTCCTTATTTGAAATCCATCTACGTCAGCATCCGTACAAATAATAACTTTATTCCATCTAAGTAAGTTTATATTAAATATGGGAACGTCTTTACCTAATTTATTCCCTTTTACTTTTACTCCGCATCCTAAAATCTTAATAAGATCCGTAATAATATCGCTTTTAAATATTTTATTATAATCTGCTTTCAAACAGTTTAATATCTTTCCACGTATAGGAATAATTGCCTGAAAATTCGGGTCTCTTGCCTGTTTACAAGCTCCTAAAGCAGAATCACCCTCAACTATAAAAAGTTCTCTTATATTTAAATCCTTGCTCCGGCAATCTACGAATTTTGCTACCCGATTTGTTACGTCTATATTGTTTGAAAGCTTTTTCTTTATATTAAGTCTCGTTTTTTCTGCGTCTTCTCTGCTTCTTTTGTTAACTAAAACTTGAGATACAATCTTTTCCGCTTCAAGAGGGTTTTCTATTAAAAACACTTCCAAATTATGTTTGAGCATATCACAAATTGCATTTTGAATACCTTTATTTGTAATTGCCTTTTTAGTTTGATTTTCGTAGGAAGTGACGTTCGAAAATGACGATATTACTATTATCAGGCAATCTTCAATATCGGAAAAACTTATCTTACTTTCATTTTTATTATACTTCCCAAGCTGTTTTATATAATTATCTATCTGAAACACAAAAGCACTTTTTACGGCCTTTTCAGGGGCACCACCATACTCCAGAAAACTCGAATTATGGTAATACTCGGAAACATGATTTTTATTTGAAAACGTCAGCGCTACTTCTATTTTCGCTTTATATTCGGGCTTATCATCTCTATCCCGAACATTTTTCTGTATACTCCAGTTTTGTATTGGGATTAAATTATCATTGCCACAAAGCTCCTGAATATAATCCGATATACCATTTTTATACAAAAACTCTGTCTCTTCAAACTTATCTCCAACTTGATTCCTAAAGACAATCTTTATCCCTGGGTTTACAATGGCTTGACGTTTTAATATGTCCAAAAAATATTCCTTTGGAACGTCTATATCAGTAAAAACATCCCTATCAGGACGCCACTTTATTTTTGTACCGGTATCTTTTTTTGTATACTTCTCTTTTTTAAGTCCTCCAATATTTTCCCCTTTTTCAAATCTTAAATTATATTGATACCCATCACGTCTTATATCAACCACCATATATTCAGACGAGTACTGCGTAGAACAAAGCCCTAACCCATTGAGCCCCAATGAATATTCATATACTTGCAAACTATCGTTATTATACTTCCCCCCGGCATACATCTCACAAAAAACCAATTCCCAATTGAACTTATTTTCACGCACATTAAAATCGACAGGTATTCCCCTGCCAAAATCTTCAACTTCAATTGATAAATCTTCATATCTGGTAATATTTATTGTTTTTCCGTATCCCTCACGAGCCTCGTCCAAAGAATTTGATAGGACCTCAAAAATAGAGTGCTCACATCCTTCAATTCCGTCAGAACCGAATATTACTGACGGACGTTTTCTTACTCTGTCGGCACCCTTTAGTGAAGATATACTTTCGTTATTATATGAATTTTTTACCACTGATTTAAAACATCCTTTTAAAATAACTATATATAATAAAGACCATTTTCTAGCTAAATAATATAAAATATCTTTAAAAAAGTCAATTTAATATCCTAACTAATTTAATGTTGGAAGGAGTACTTGGGTGTCAATTACTTTCCCTAAATAATATATTATATTATAACAAAATATAGGTAGGTATAATTAATGAAAAAATTTATTAAAAAATATATTTCTCTAATATTAATTTTTGTTTCTAGTTTCATGATTCTTCCAATAAGTGCAATGAAAACCGCTAAAACACAAGTTGAAATCCTATCATATGAGCAACTTATAGTCCAAGATAGTCAACGTTTATCTCGTCCTTCTTCCCTCCCATCTATTCCTAAGCAACCTAATATAGCACAAAATAATCTCATGCTTGAAAGACGCTACGGTACCCAGCGAAATAAACTAATAAAAGAATGCTTATATGAATTTATAGCAGCAATAAAGTCATTATTTCAAAGACAATCTAATATTAATGCACTTATAACAGCATAATCAAAATCCACATATTATTACATCTCGTTTTATAAAATCTATTGACATTATATATATATATATATATATAATTTATATTAGATATTTTATAAAAAAGGGGAGAATATTTATGAAAGCAATTCATACTAAAGAGGTTTTTTGTGACATATATATTAAAGACCGAGTCTTTTCAGCAGCAAAAGCATATTATGAAATTAACGATTTGAAGAAGATAATAAAAGAGTCAAAGGAGAAAATAAAAGAGTTAAAACCAAAATTAGCAGAAAATATTCAAGGTATTTCTTATGATAGACAACAAAAAATAATATATCAAATAAGGTTGAAAGACAAAACAGACAATATGACTGGAATATATCTTGGCTCTGTCTTTAAAAGGAAGACATGTACAAGATTTTTAGAACATCTAGCAAAGGGAGATCTAGTTAAAACAGTCGAAGCTCAAGACAATAATTAGATACTATAAAAATTCTCCTAATTTCTTAGGAGAATTTTTTATTTGCAGGTCTCTTAATCTTAATTACTATAAATCCAATAATTATATTTAAATAGTAAGTGATAAGCCTACAGACTATCATCGCTGGGGTAACTACCGATACATCAAAAAACGTACAAAAAAGAATCAAAAACATTCCTTCAGTCGTTCCCGCCGCCCCGGGAAGAGGAGTATATGACGAAATCATATTTACAAATGACTGCGTTGCTATCATATCGATTACGGGATAACCTTCATTATTAAATGATTTATATACAAAAAATGGTACTAAAAATAAAAAAGTAAGTTGTAAAAAAGTAAAAAAGTAAAGTTTTATACTTAGTTTTATATTTCCTCTCATTGACTTATTATTCTCTAGAAAAAAATTAAGTTCATTTTTTATTTTCTTAATGTATTTATCTGCATTTTTAATAATTTTTATCTTAGATAGTAATGTTATAAAGCATTCTATTATTTTAGTTGTAAAGGACTTATTAATGTAAAACAAAAGTAATAGTACTACCGTAAAACACTGGGAAAAAAAACCTATTAAAGTTAAAATGATAAAATTATCTACTCTGGACATAAACATATGCGTTTTTAAAAATATAACCGTAAGAGAGTAAACCGCCATCGTAGATTGATATATTAAAAATTTTCTAACCAAAATAGATATTGCTTTACCAGCCTCTATATTTTGACGAGTAAGTTCTAATATTTGCATTGGTTGTCCGGCAATGCCCAGAGGAGTTATTGAACTGAAAAACTGACCTGTCATAGTAGTTTTTAATGATAAAAATTTGCTGTACTTTTTCTTAAGCATGTCTGACATAATTCCATTTATTGTCATGCTGTCAAAAAGCCAACAAAGTCCCATCGCAATTAATGCCGCTATTAACCAAAAGTAGTTTAATTCCGGCATCGCACTAATAAGCGTAAATAAGTTATTTTCATGTATACAAAAATACGCTAAAATCCCTATTGTAACTACAAACAATAATACATTAATTGTATTTTTTACCTTTTCCTTATCCATATTAACAATTACCCACTTTTAAAACTACTTTACTTTTGGTAATATTTCCCGTTTCTTTTTAATTTTTATTTTATGTCTCTTCGTCGGCTGCTTAACCGGACAAATTAAATACGGAATATGTACGTTCTCAAGAGGTACATATTTGTCACTTACAAAGTGATCTATAGACTTATTTACAGCAGATATATTTTCCATAAATCCGTCAAAATTTGAAGATTTAGCGTGAATCTGCAGAACATAATGGTAACATATTATTTTAGCTTTTTGAGCATAAATCCAAATATGATTTTTATATTTTTTATACGCATTTTTATTCTCCAGAAAATTCCTGATAGTTCCTAATGCACTTATAAAATCATTAATTTTTTTATAGTTTATATTACCTAAAATACTTGATTCTCTGCTTGTATAGTTATAAAGTGCTTTTCCCAAAAGTACTACTTTATCAGCATAGTAAAACAGTCTTGGAGATGTAGCTACATCTTCAAAATACATATCATAAAATCTTACATCTTTATCTATAAACAAATTTCGCTTATAAAGCTTATTCCATGCAAAATGATGCACGCTTATATCAAGTATCAATTTTTTAAGTGCCTTTGATCCTGTATAAATGCCCGGCAGAGAAGTCAGCGGCATATATACTTTAAGATCATTTTCAGGATAATAAAAATTAAAATTACAACATACTATATCTGCATCATGTCTAACAGCATTTTCATAAAGAACTGCTAAAAAATTTTCTTCAATATAATCGTCGCTGTCCATAAATGCAATATATTTTCCCTTACTTACACTGATTCCTTTGTTTCTTGCCTCAGATAACCCTTTATTATCTTGGTCTAAAACAATGAAATTATCATTTCTTCCAGCAAATTCACTTATTATTTCCATACTATTATCCGTAGAGCCATCATTTATTATTATCACTTCAAAATCCTTAAATATTTGATTTTCAACCGATTTAAGTGCCTTTCTTAAATATTTTTCCACATTATAAACCGGTATAATTAAACTTATTTCAGGAATCTTATTAACTAAATTCATCTCCGCCACTT
>CAQBRY010000012.1:0-20674 GCA_948762645.1 uncultured Eubacteriales bacterium
GTGATACTCTCCTAATATCACAACTCAAATTAGAAATCGGCTTATATATATCACTAATTATTATTTTTTTATGTCTTGCATGTATATGTTAAATATTTATCGGTTTGAATTTTGTACAAAAAGTCTAATAACAGATATGTCTTTAATTGATCAAAGTAGGAAAATGCTAAAGGACAGTTCTCAAATTTACCATATTCTTTTGAAAATTTTTTATCAAGTCTTTCAATGCAATATCACTTTTATGAAGTTTATTTTTAACTATATACTATTAAAAAGTTCCTCTGCTCTATTCCAATCAATAACGTTAAACCAATCGTCCAAGTAGTCTATTCTTCTATTAATATGCTTCAAATAATATGCATGCTCCCATACATCCACAACTAAAATTGGGTATAAGTTCATGGGTAAAGGTGTATCTTGATTTGCTGTAGAGATTATACTTAACTCTTTACTATCATTAGTTACTAACCATACATATCCAGATCCAAATCTATCCAAAGCAGAAATTTTAAATTGTGAAATAAAATTAGAATAAGACCCAAATTCTTCCAATAATCTATTCCCCAGATTTCCTACAGGTACACCTACCAGATTAGGAGTCATAAGGGAAAAATATAAATTGTGATTATAGACTCCACCAGCGTTGTTTCTCACAAAGGACTGTATTTCAATCGGGAGTTGACTATAATTTTTTACTAACTGATCTAAGTTCCAACTTTGTAATGATGGATAATTAGATAAGATGCCATTTAAATTATCTAAATACGTTTGAAGATTTATTTCGTAATGTATATATATTGTTTTTGCATCTATATAGGGTTCTAAAGAATTGTAATGGTAAAGCAAAGGTTTCATTTCAAATCTATAACTTTCATAAGGCAAACTTATCACTCTCCCTCCCTAAGATTATGTAGCTTATGTAAAAAATATTCAGTTTCATAATATAAAGTGCTTTAATAAAAAATAAAAAACCGGAATAAAATTCCGGTTAAAAATTTCTAACAATTTTTTATTATTTAATAACGAATCTGTTCATATCTTATATCGTCACCGTTAATATCCATTATTTCTCCTTTATTTGACCCCTTAGAACTATAGTCAGGTGCAGAGAATATAGTTATTACACTTCCGTCTCCAAATACATCATTATGGCCATCTACTTGTTCGTGAGCACGAACAATGCGTCTTAAATTATTTCCTTCAAGAAATTTATTTACTACATCATGTCCATATTTCCATCCTGCTCCCCTTATACTTTTTTTAAATCCATAAATACCCGACATTGGGTCACTCCATAGCAAATCTATAGCTAATGTATTATACTCATCTGGTATTTTTGCATTCCCCATAAAGTCCTCAACCGAAAGTTGATTATAATCTAAAGGTTTATTTATATTTTCTATTTTATAAAGAAAATCCAATTCAGGAGAGATACCTCCATGAACACAAAATGTAGAATTGTTAACAACTGCTGCTAGTGAAAGATAATTAAATACATCATTAAATGTTTCATAGACATTTACGCCAACTTTCTTTCCATAAATTTTACGACATTCTTTAACAAATCCATATTGCGCGTTTACAAATCCGTCTTCATGGTTACCACGAAGTAAAAAGACTTTATCCGGAAACATAGTCTTTAATTGTAAGAGTAAAGCAACATTTTTACTACCATTTGGTCCTCCCGGAGCCAAACTGCCTCTATCGACATAATCTCCTAAGAAAAGAATAGATTTTCCGTATTTTACTTCTCTTAAAAATTTTCTAACACTAAATTCAAGAGATCCAATATTACTATGAATGTCTCCTACTACTATAGTCGGACCTTCAATTCTCAGCAAAGAAGACTCACGTTCAAGTACCGGAATAGCTTTATTACAAATACGATATATTTCATCCAGCTGTATTGAATAAGAATTATTTAAATATTTATCTAAAATTTTCTCAAATTCACTAATTCTCTGATCTAGCGGTACTACATGTACAGTATTATTAGTCAGAGAAATATCATCTATCTGTACTGGTGGTTTTACTGATGATGCTGCCGGTACATCTTCCGATTGACCGAAATGATTATGAAGTAAAAATAATCCAGCAAACAATGATGCTGTCACACCCACACGTTTCAATGCGTAAACAATTTTGGAATTTGCTTTTTCACTTTTAGCTATATTTTCGCTAAAATTATTTATGCGTTCTGCAGAAATTTGAGGGGCTACACTAACCTGTGAAATTAATACGGCACTTAAAAAAATAGAAGTTAATTTCTTTTTCATAACTGCTCCTTAAATTTATTATTTTTTTAATTTATAATTAATTATACCATGATATTTTGTTAATGTCAATATACTTAATTTAAAATTTTATTTGCCTAGTTTCAATAATGCATAATATTGTTTTTGTCTTTTTTTAAAAAATTAATATACTGATTTTTAATACAAAAATCACTCGTTCGTTTAATTATTGGCAAATTAACTTAGAATAGCTTAGATTTTAATACTTTATTAAATGATAAGTTACGCATTTTTAATCTATTTTCATCAAATATATTTTTGTTCTTCTTTTGTAGACTTTATACAACTGCTATTTCTTTTTCCTTTAATATATTTATCTACAACTTATTGGAACATCATTATTATAAAAAATATTTATTACAAAAAAATCAATATTTCTATAAATTTATACTAAACCTGCTCTTCTCAAATTAATTAAATGAACATCATTAGTTTTAGCATAAAATGCACTTCCGGAGCTACTATGACAAAAATAATAATATTCTGTTGAATCTGGTTTCAAAGCAGCCTTAATCGCCTCTAGTCCAGGGTTACATATAGGTCCTGGCGGTAATCCATTAATATCGTAGGTATTATATTTACTTTTAAAATTATCTACTATTTCGCTTGGAACAACATTTCTACTTCTATATGGGTACCAAACCGTAGAATCTATTCTCAGTCTGTCCAGATCATATTCTCCAAAACTATTCTTCCCTCCAGTAGACAAAGTACCCAAACGATTATGGATAACCGAAGAAACTTTATACATATCCTCTTTGTTCGCCGCTTCGGCTTGAACCAATGAAGCAATAATAATTAAACTTTCAAGATCCTTTCCCTCCCCTATTGCAAGCTCCTTTACGCTAACTTTATCATTATAACCTTCTAAATTTGATTTACGAATAATTCTTTTTTGGAAATTATTTAAAAACCTATTAATACTATCCTTTGCACTTTCTCCTCTATAAAAATCATACGTATCAGGAAATAAATATCCTTCTAATAAATAATGTCTGCTGGAACCATTAGGAATCTCCTTTATAAAGTCATATTTCTCGTTAAACTCTCCTGACTTACACATATTTAAAAATTCTTCTTTATCGCACACACCATTTTCTTCTAATAAATCAGATATTTCCATTATGTTCATACCTTCTCTAAATGTTAATGAAACAATATCCTTACTATTAGACTGATTTCTAATATGATTTAAAATTTCCTCATAGTCCATGTTAGATTTAAGCTCATAAGTGCCTTGAGAAAATCCCTTTGTAGACTTAGTAACAAAAGAATACAGCTTAAAAAAATTAGGATTAGCTATTACATTATTATCATAAAGTATTTTAGATACCGAATCTAAATTGGAACCTTTAGGGATGTCTATAGTAACAGTATTATTCTCTTTTCCAATTCCCAACATATCGTTTATACCACTCATAGCATATCTGGTAATAAGTACAGCAATAAAAGCTAAAAATACAAACCACACCATAATAAATAAACATCCATTTTTTCGGGACTTTATTATTACTTTTTTTTCATTTTTACTATCCATTATTTAAACAACCACTTCCAACATGTTTTTTTCTGTGACTAAAATATCTACCTTCTCATCATATGAATCTGTTGGTAAACTCTTAAAAATATAGTCGCTATAGCAAATTCCTATTTTAATGCCTCTAACCCCTTTAAGGAATCTATCGTAATAACCTTTTCCATATCCAATTCTATAACCATAAATATCAAAGCAAAGTCCTGGAACAATGCAAAGTCCATTAGAAAAATCATAGACTTTTTCACATTTTTCCTCTATAGGTTCATAAATCTTAAAATAACCTTTTTCAAGGTCACTAAAAGACTTTACTTTATAAAAAGTCATCGTTAAATCCCCGGGGTTACACTTTGGCACTATTACTATCTTCTTTTTTTTAAAAGCATCCTTCATAATACTGTAAGTATCAACTTCTATTGATTTTGAAACGTAAATAAACAACGTATCGCAGTTCTTATATTCCTTGCTTGAAGTTAAAATACTAAATATATCAAAGTCCATTTTTTGTTTTGTTTCTTTGCTAACCTTATTTCTTGAATCATAAATACTTTTCCTAAGGCAGCCCTTATCAAGAATCTCTAAAGCCATATATAATTCTCCAATAAACAATACTATCTGTTAAGTATTTCTAGTACCTCGTCAGTAATACTCTTGCTATCCATACCGTATTCCTGCTTTAAATAAGGCATTTTTCCTACTTGACCAAAAACGTCTTTTATTCCTATACATTTTAATATAGTAGGATAATTTTGAGATAAAATTTCACTGACAGCAGAGCCGAGTCCACCAATAATATTATGATTTTCAACTGTAATTACATGTTTTGTCTTAACAGCGGACTTAATAATAGTGTCCTTATCTACGGGTTTTATAGTATGGACATTTATAATCTCAGCACTTATTCCAAATTCAGATAATTTTTTGTCTGCCTCCAATACCTCTTGAACCATTATCCCTGAACAAATAATTGTAACGTCATTACCCTCTTTAATAACGTCAGCTTTAAAAAGATCAAAACTATAGTCGTCTTTGAATACGTTTGGAAGTTCTTTCCTAAACATACGAATATATAAAGGTTTATCAAAATGCAAAATTTGCGGGAGAGCCTTTTTCAGCTGAACATTGTCAACAGGTTCAAATATAACCATATTAGGTATACTTCTAAGAACCCCAATATCTTCAACACTCATATGCGTACCACCGTTATACTCAGCACTGATGCCAGGGTCAGTACCAACGATCTTTACGTTCTGACCAGCATACGCTATAGATATAGCAATTTGGTCACAAATACGTCTGGTAGCAAACGGAGTAAATGTAAAAATAAAGGGTATAAAACCGTAACTACTCATTCCTGCAGCTATACTTGCCATATTTTGCTCTGCAATGCCTACGTTTATACATCTTTCAGGATACTTTTTAGATATTTCAGATAGTCCATTTGGCTTGGCTAAGTCTGCATTTAAAAGTACTATATTCTCATTCTGAGACATATATCTATCTATTTCAAAAGCAAAAGCTTGTCTCATTTCCATTAAACATTACCTCCGAGTTCTTTCATACCTTCATCAAACATTTCTTTACTAATAGGCATACTGTGATTTGAATATCCGGCTTTTTCCACAAAAGACAATCCATAACCTTTTTTAGTATTTAGTATTATCATATTAGGCTTACCATTTGAAAAGTCTTTACATATTTTAATAGCACTGTCAATTTCTTCGCAATTATTTCCATTTTTTACATTAACCACATTCCAACCAAAAGATTCCCATTTTTTGTCTATAGGGTCTATACTGCAAATATCATTTATTTCACCGTCTAACTGCATTTTATTATAATCTGTAAAAGCTATCATGTTATCAAGCTTATGATGAGCTGCAAACATACCCGCTTCCCAAATCTGACCTTCTTGAGATTCTCCGTCGCCTATAATAGTATAAATTTTTGCTCCGTCTTTTCTTAGCTTAGACGCCTTAGCTATTCCTACGGCACATGAAAAACCTTGTCCTAAAGAGCCTGTAGTCATGTCGATGCCGGGCGTTTTATTCATATCACAATGACTCGGCAGATTAGTTCCGGATTTATTAAGAGTTAAAAGCCAACTTTTATCGAAATATCCCATATCACATAAAATAGCATATACGGCAGGTCCACTATGTCCCTTAGACACTATTAATCTATCTCTGCCTTCCATATTAGGATTCCTTGGGTCTATATTCATATGATTATTATAAAGTACTACCAAAAGTTCAACTATTGAAAAACTTCCTCCAATATGTCCTACACCCAAAGTACCTATCTGAGTAAGAATGTCTCGTCTTATTTTTTTGCATCTAACGTCCAGATTCTTAAAGTCCAAAAAAATACACTCCTAAATTATAAATTTTTAAAATTATTTTTATTTTAAATTATTTGGTCCAAAACTAATTGGAAGTAACTCATCCAAAGTAAAAACCTTAAAATCATCTGTGCTTTTAGCCAAAATTACTTTAAACATCTCAGGATTACAAAATTCCCTGAGCATTTGTCTGCATACCCCGCACGGAGGACAAAAATCAGAAAAATTATTAGTTTGTTTTTCATCTCCCCCTACTACAGCTATCGCTTTAAATATCGAATTTCTATCATATACGGCTCTAAAGATAGCAGTCCTTTCAGCACAATTAGATACAGAATATGCTGCACATTCAATATTGAATCCACCATAAAACTCATTTTCTGCAGTTAAAAGACAAGCTCCTACTTTAAACTTTGAATAAGGAGCATAAGCTCTTTTTCTGGAGTCAACAGCGTTTTCAATAAGTTCTTTTATATTAAAGTCCATACCAGATTTTTCCTCCCATATTACAAATTAAATTATATACAAACCTCAAATAAAATAAAAGCACTTTATTTTAATTACAATTTAATAACTACTTGAACAAGACCAAAAAATATTATATACTAACAAATATTATTAAATATATACATAATTTTTTGTAGATGATTATAATTATAAAAGAGTATAAATCTCTAGACGTTAAAAAATCAAAAACAGAAAAAACTATGAATGATATGACAAAAAATGGTTGGAAAGTAGTAAACGTTACGTTTTGGCACGATTTGAAAGCCTCCTAACAATTACATTTGCAAAAAATATTTAGATAACGTAATGACGTAGTCTAATTTTACATTTAATATCAAATGTATTAAAAAAACTGCCATAGCTCTAAAGACAGTTTTTTTATTTTACCTCATAAGTAATTATAATATAAAGAATGTTTAAAATGTAATAGACATGAAATAATAAATTAATATATATAATAAAACGTAATATAAAAATAAAAAGAAGTGAAAAACTTAAAATGAGTAAAAAAATTAAAGATATATTGCTTTGTGCCATATTTGCTTCATTAACAGCTATATTTTCAATAATTTCTGTCCCTCTCCCATTTACTCCTATTCCAATAAATCTTGCTATTATTTCTGTTTTTTTGTCCGGGGGACTTCTAGGCTCTAAATTAGGATCAATAAGTCAAATAATATACGTAATATTACGGATAATAGGTATACCACTTTTTTCAGGAATATCAGGCGGAATAGGACTAATTTACAGTCCTACAGGAGGATACGTAATATCTTATATTATATGTGCAGGAATAGTAGGACTAGTATTAGAAAAGTCTAATCAAAGTGTATTTATATATTTTTTGAGTATGATATCAGGACTAATAATCTGTTATGTATTCGGCACTTTATGGTTTATGTTAATTACTAAATCTAATTTTATAAATGCACTTATATTATGTATATCTCCCTTTATAATAGCAGATATATTCAAAATTATTATTTCTACTTCATTATTATGGAAACTAAAGCCCTTATTAAAAAATAAGATTTAAATATTATTTTATTTAAAACGTATTTTACTGAAAACAATCCATAAAATAAATCTATAGATTAAATTTCAGACTAAAAGGAGCGATAATAATATGAAAATAAGTGAAAAAGATAACATCCCTACAAATGCAAAAATAGAAGAAATACCTGTACCTGAAAGGTTTCCAAACCAAAAATCATATAAGTCAAATATTTCTATACCTTCTGAAGAAAATATAGACAGAATAAAAAATTGGTCTGAAGACAACAAACTATAAATTTTTGCCTATAATATTTAAATATTATAGGCATATTTGACTATATACATAAAGAAACTTCAACAAATAGTACATCATAATTTTTTGAAGCAAAACTTATTTCTTCAGTTGCAATTTTGTCAATTTTAAATCTTTGACTTGGAGATAATAATGCCTCCGATTCTGAATCCTTAAATTTACTTCCAAAAACGACCATTCCTCTAGGACGGTGTTTCGATATATCTAATTTAAGAATAACAGGACTTTTACCTTCATTTAAATTTTTAACAGCAAATTCTTCTGCAATCGTTCTATTTGAAGTTGTACTCATAAACCCTTTATCTAAAAATATTTGCCCTTTTCTTAATTTATTTGATTTTTGAGTCAACATATTTTTTAAAGATTGCTCGTCTAATCCTCTATAAAGTAATTTAATTTCGTCTCCTATACTTCCTCTATCTACAATCTCAATTAATTTTCTTGCATCATAACTAAACTGTGCTAAAGTTTGTATATCACAGGTACTACTTTCAAGTCTTTGTGGAACATAAGAATTTCCAAATACAAATAAATTTCCCCGTAGGACTCCATTAATTATATTATAATAATCTCCAGTATAATCATCTATTATTTCTTGATCACTTTTATTACGGTTAATACTAAAATTCACTTTATAAATATCTTCCATGTCTAAATGGGAAATATATTGACTTTTCTTAGGTTCAAAAGATAATTTACGTATTAAACCCTTCCTAATCATTCTAGAAAATCTACTAATTTGAATCAGAAAATTATTTTTATTATTAATATTACGGTATATCATAGGAAAATATTCATTTTTACGGTATCCAAAAAACATACATTTAAATTTATATTCATCTAAACTCTGTAATCTATTAATGATCTCTTTCGTGCTTTTATGTTTATGCTTTCCAATAAAATTTTTTATTATTTTAATTTCTAGTGGTGTAAATCTGATTTCATTTGATAAATTTGTATCATCGTATGTATGATTTGGAATTCTCACATTAAAAATTGAATCTAATGGCACTGCTTTAAAACTTAAGCAACACATTTGATAAATTAAACACAAAAAACATATTTTTAAAAAATTCTTTATAAGTCTTCTCTCCCTTTGATTTATAACACCAATTTAATTATAGATTAATATAAATCCTATGTCAACTACTACCATAATGACTAATCTTTATTCAATTTTTTAAAATAGTCATATATAGATTCAGCACAAGGCTTAGTAATTCCCTCAACAAAAAGGAGTTCTTTCACAGATGCTAACGATATATTCCTTATACTTCCAAACTTTTTAAGAAGTAAATTAGCTCTTTTCTTGCCAACTCCCGGTATATTAGTAAGCATTGACCCTTTTACTCTCTTACTCCTAAGTCCCTTATGATATCCAATAGTATACCTATGGACTTCATCTTGCACCCTTGTTATAAAAGAAAACAGCTTCTGATTTTTGCTTATATTTATTTCTTTATTATGAGTAGTTATAGCCCTAGTACGATGTTTATTATCTTTCACCATACCAAAAATAGGAACATACATGTTTTCACTTGCAAAAATTTCTTTCGCAGCACTAACTTGTCCATATCCCCCATCAACTAAAATTAAATCTGGAAGTTTACCAAATCCAGAACCAGACGTTTTATTTTCCCTATAATTTTTTATACGTCTGCTCATAATTTCTCTTATAGAATTATAATCGTCCTGATGATCAATACTTTTTATTTTAAATCTTTTATATTCAGACTTTAGAGGCTTCATATTATTAAAAACCACCATCCCCCCAACATTATCACTGCCTTGTAAATTTGAAATATCATAAGCTTCAATATATAAAGGTATAGTATCAAGAGACAGTAAATTTTTTAAATCTTCAAGTAAAGAAAAATCACTATTATCACTATCATAATGAAAAACTTCATAAGCATTACTTTTACACATCTGCACTAATTTGAACTGATCTCCCCTAGAAGGAACAAGAATTTTAACATTTTTACCTTTAACTTTATATATCCATTTTTTTATTAAATCTACATTTTCAATAGTTCCGTCAAGCGTTATATTTTTAGGTACATAATCTTTTACGTCGTAATATCTTTTTATAAATTCTGTTCGAAGTGACACTTCATCATCAAAGGAATCAAATATAAAATTTTCCGTATCGTATAGATTACCATTTTCAAATCTAAAAACATGTATAGATGCTTTTTGCTTGTTAATAGCTATAGCAATAATATCTTGATCCTTTACCCTATTAGATACGACTTTTTGTTTTTCTTTAATAACAGACTTTATAGATTTTATTCTATCCCTGATACTTGCAGCTTTTTCAAAATTTAAACTCTCAGACGCTTTGATCATTTCTCTACTAAGGTATTCTATAGTATTACTACTTCCATTTTTAATAAATGATATGGCTTCATCAATTAAAAGTCTGTATTCCTTAACTGACATATTTCCCAAACAAGGTGATACACACTTATTAATATAATAATTTAAACATGGTCTACTTTTAACTTTAGAAAAATTTCTGCTACAAGTCGGTAATTTGAAAATATTTACAACTTCCTCTACAAGATTTTTTACATAAAATGAATTTATATAAGGACCAAAATACAAAGAACCATCGTCAATTCTTTGTTTTACGTACAAAATTCTTGGCCATTCTTCATTAGTTACTTTTATATAACTATACCCTTTTCCATCCTTAAGCAAAATATTATATTTTGGTCTATATCTCTTAATTAAACTGCATTCCAAAACTAAAGCTTCAAATTCGCTGTCAGTAATTATATAGTCGAAA
Source organism: uncultured Eubacteriales bacterium (assembly GCA_948762645.1). Taxonomy (GTDB): domain Bacteria; phylum Bacillota; class Clostridia; order Oscillospirales; family Acutalibacteraceae; genus CAQBRY01. Next base: position 10,777 of record CAQBRY010000012.1, read on the forward strand.
TCTTCAATATTAGAAACCATTTTTCTGACCTTATCAGAATGTTTTTGACTTACCATAAAATATTGGGAAACTCTTCTTTTAAGAATCTTAGCTTTCCCAATATATATTATATTTTTATCTGAGTCTTTCATAATGTATACGCCAGGACTCTCCGGCAAATTGTTAGCTTTAATTTTTAGATTATTCATAATCTGAATCAATCCCCTACTAAACTAGTTTATAAACTTAAAATTTTTTTAAGATACATACCAGTATATGAATCGGAAACCAAAGAAACTTCTTCCGGAGTACCTTTTGCAATAATTTGTCCTCCATTATCTCCGCCTTCTGGACCTAAGTCTATTATATAATCGCACACTTTGATAAGGTCTAAATTGTGTTCGATAATCAGAACCGTATTTCCGGAATCCACAAGTTTTTGAAGTACATAAATCAGTTTATGGACGTCAGCTATATGAAGTCCTGTAGTAGGCTCATCCAATATATAAAGAGTCTTCCCTGTGGACCTTTTTGAAAGTTCAGAAGCAAGTTTAACTCTTTGAGCTTCTCCTCCCGACAAAGTAGTAGCGGACTGTCCTAATTTAATATATCCAAGTCCGACTTCTTTTAAAGTTTCTATTTTTCTTTTTATTTTAGGTATATTGGAAAAAAATTTCAAAGCTTCATCTACCGTCATTTCAAGTATATCGCTAATATTCTTCCCTTTATATTTTACCTGAAGTGTTTCCCTACTATACCTTTTTCCTTTACAAACTTCACATGGAACATAAATATCCGATAAAAAATGCATTTCTATCTTTATTATACCGTCTCCTTGACAAGCTTCGCATCTTCCTCCTTTAACATTAAATGAAAATCTTCCGCTGCTAAACCCTTTTGACTTTGCATCGTTTGTAGATGCAAAAAGTTCTCTTATATCCGTAAAAACTCCCGTATATGTTGCAGGATTTGACCGGGGGGTTCTACCTATAGGGGACTGACTTATATCAATAATTTTATCAAAATTTTCAATACCTTTTATTTCCTTGTGTTTTCCGGGCGTTAATTTAGATCTATTTATCTTGCTGGACAAATCCTTATAAATAATGTCGTTTACTAAAGTAGATTTTCCAGAACCCGATACGCCTGTAATACAAGTCATTGTACCAATGGGAATTTCTGCGTCAATATTTTTAAGATTATTCTGACTTGCCCCAACTACTTTTAAAAATTTACCGTTTCCTTTTCTCCTAGTCGCTGGAACTGATATATATTTTTTACCGCTAAGATATTGACCTGTAATAGAATCTTCACAGTTTTTAATATCGTCAATATTTCCAACGCAAGTTATATATCCCCCATTTACACCAGACCCAGGACCTACGTCTACAATACAGTCTGCAGAATACATAGTTTCTTCATCATGTTCAACTACGATAACAGTATTTCCTAAATCTCTAAGTCTTTGAAGAGTGGCAATAAGTTTACTGTTGTCTCTTTGATGGAGTCCAATACTTGGTTCATCGAGTATATATAAAACCCCTACAAGTGAAGATCCTATTTGGGTTGCTAGTCTAATTCTCTGACTCTCACCTCCGGAAAGAGTACCGGCTTGTCTTGAGAGAGTCAAATACTCCAGTCCTACGCTTTTTAAAAATGTAAGTCTTGAAACTATCTCTTTTAATATAGGCTGTGAAATAATTTTGTCTTTCTGACCAAGCTCAAGACTATCAATAAACTCCAAGCACTGCTTGATAGATTTATCGCAAAACTCCGATATATTAATTCCGCCCACCGTAACAGATAAACTATTTTGGGAAAGTCTTTTTCCTCCACATTCACTGCAAGGTATAGTACTCATAAAAGTTTCTATTTCACTTTTTATCCAAGCACTTTGAGTTTCTCTAAATCTTCTTTCAAGATTATTTATTATTCCCTCAAATTTATTTTTGTACATTGTTCTTCCATACTCATTTTCCCTTACAAGCTCTAATTTTTCCCCTTTAGTACCGTAAAGGAGAATATCTATAATCTCATTTGGAAGCTTAGCAAGGGGTATCTTTAGAGAAAAGTTATATTTTTTGGATAACGCGTCAAAATACATATTTGCTATAGAATTCCCCTCCATAGACCATCCGCTGCCTTTTATTCCTCCTTCTCTAATAGACTTCGATTTATCAGGTATAATAAGCTCAGGATCTATTTTCATAAAAACACCTAATCCTGTACACTTTTTACATGCTCCAAACGGACTATTAAAAGAAAACATTCTTGGAGTTAACTCTTCAAAACTTATATTATGCTCCGGACAAGAAAAATCTTTGGAAAATAATATATCTTCTTCCCCATCAACATTTATAATAATTATTCCTTCAGATAAATCTGATGCAGATTCTATTGACTCAGAAAGTCTGGATTTTATTTCGTTATCTATTTTTAATCTGTCAACAATTACTTCAATATTATGCTTTTTATTTTTGTCTAGCTTAATATCTTCAGATAAATCATATACTTCACCATCAATCCTGACCCGAACAAAACCATTTTTTCTAATATTTTCAATTTCTTTTAAATGTTCACCTTTTCTACCCCTCACAATCGGAGACAAAACCTGAATTTTCTTTCCTTCTCCCAAACTCATAACCTTATCTACAATCTGATCAATGGTCTGATGAGATATTTCTCTTCCACACACAGGACAGTGCGGTATTCCTATTCTTGCATATAGAAGTCTAAGGTAATCATATATTTCGGTAATTGTACCGACTGTAGACCTAGGATTTTTTGACGTCGTTTTTTGATCTATAGAGATTGACGGAGAAAGTCCCTCTATACTTTCTACATCAGGTTTATCCATTTGTCCAAGAAACATTCTTGCATAAGACGAGAGAGACTCAATATATCTTCTTTGCCCTTCAGCATATATAGTATCAAACGCCAAAGAAGATTTTCCCGATCCAGAAAGACCAGTAAAAACTATAAGTTTATCGCGAGGTATGACTAAATCAACATTTTTTAAATTATGTTCTTTAGCACCTTTTATAATAATATCACCGATAAATATCATTCCTCTTTTAAATATTTTATAAACATTGACAAAAAATATTATATGATCTATAATTATATAATAATATAATAATATCATAAGGAGGGTAAATTTTATTATGGATAACAAATTAACAGAAAAACAAGAAGATAAAATTCATGGAGGTATGATTTTATTAGATTCAAATAACATTGTATATTTGATTGACGAAACAAATTACGAAATATTATTTCAATGCACATTCGGACAACTTAGCTTCGCTAGTATACCAAAATATCAAAAAAGGTGGTGTTCACTGAATATTTCAGAAGTTACTGACCTTGACAATATATACAATGATTCTTATCTTCAAGAAATAAACGCAAAAAACAATCATAAACACCCACATACTTACGGACGCCTTCCAAGTGGGTTTTATCGCAAAATTGTGAAAGGACAAGATGGTTCACCTAAAGTCCTAGATGGTTTCGTCAATATACCATAAATTAACCGATTGAATACTTTAATTTTATAATCTGAACTTTTTTATAATCGTTCAGATTTTTTTATTTTTTCTATCTCATCTCTCAAAAATGCAGCGTGTTCAAACTCTAACATCTTTGCGGCAAATTTCATTTCTTTAGTCAACTTTTCAATTAATTTATCTTTTTCCTTTTTATTTAACTTACCATATCCTTTTTTATTTTTTCCGGTTTCTTCACTAGATATTTCAAGAATGTCTGAAACACCCTTTACTATGGTTTTTGGAGTAATACCATGTTCTTTATTATATTTTATTTGTAAATTTCTTCTTCTTTTAGTTTCATTTATAGCCACATTCATAGAGCGGGTAATAGAATCTGCATACATGATAACTTGTCCGTTAGAATTTCTTGCAGCACGGCCTATAGTTTGTATTAAAGACCTCTCAGACCTTAAAAATCCTTCTTTATCTGCATCTAATATGGCAACTAACGAAACTTCCGGTATATCCAGACCTTCTCTGAGGAGGTTTATTCCTACTAAAACGTCAATATTTCCAAGTCTTAGATCTCTTATTACCTCCATTCTTTCCATAGTGTCAATGTCACTGTGAAGATATTTCACTTTTATATCTAATTCTTCTAAATAAGTCGTAAGATCTTCAGCCATTTTTTTAGTCAAAGTAGTAATTAATACTCTCTCTTTGACAGTAACTCTTTTATTTATTTCTCCAACTAAATCATCTATTTGTCCTAAAACGGGCTTAACAATTATTTCGGGATCAAGGAGTCCAGTAGGACGGATAATTTGTTCTACAATCACTTTGCTTTTTTCAATTTCGAAATCGCCGGGAGTAGCGCTAACAAAAACTACTTGATTAATTTTATTATAAAATTCATCAAAAGTCATAGGTCTGTTATCGTAAGAAGAAGGAAGTCTAAACCCATGCTCAATTAAATTATCTTTTCTGGCTCTATCACCTGCATACATAGCTCTAACCTGCGGTAAAGTTACATGAGATTCATCCACAAACAATAAAAAATCGTCTGGAAAATAATCAAATAAAGTAAATGGTGCACTTCCCGGTTCTCTGTCAGACATAATTCTGGAGTAATTTTCTATTCCCTTACAAAAACCTATCTCCTGAAGCATTTCCATATCATATTTTACTCTTTGTTCTATACGTTGGGCCTCTACTAATTTATCATTACTTCTAAAAAAATCTACTCTTTCATACATCTCTTTTTCTATCTCACTTAAAGCCTTATCAAGCTTCTCCTTTGGTACAATATAATGAGATGCAGGATATATAGCCACATGTTTTAATAATTTTTCCACTTTACCCGTAACAGGACTAACTTCACATATTCTATCTATTTCATCACCAAAAAATTCTACCCTAATTAATGAATTATTTGATACAGCAGGAAAAATTTCAACTACGTCACCTCTAACTCTAAACTTATTTCTGACTAAATTCATATCATTTCTTTCATACTGTAGTTCAATAAGTTTACTAATCAAATCTTCCCTTTTCTTTTTTGATCCTAATCTAAGGGATATAACCATAGTACGATAATCTATCGGATTTCCCAAACTATATATACAAGAAACACTAGATACAATTATTACATCTCTTCTTTCGGATAATGCAGATGTAGCAGAATGCCGTAATTTATCTATCTCATCATTGATAGACGAATCTTTTTCAATATAAGTATCCGTGGAAGATATATAAGATTCAGGTTGATAATAGTCATAATAACTAACAAAATACTCAACAGCATTATTGGGAAAGAAAGTTCTAAATTCACTGCAAAGCTGGGCTGCTAAAGTTTTATTATGAGCCAATATTAAAGTTGGTTTTTGAGTTTCCTGTATTATATTTGCCATAGTAAATGTTTTTCCAGATCCCGTAACTCCTAATAAAGTCTGTTCTCTATAACCAGAATTTATCCCATCAGTTAATTTACTTACAGCTTTAAGCTGATCTCCTTGAAGATCATAATTAGATTCTATTTTAAACTCCATATTTTAATTTAACACCTCTCTTTTTACAAAAATTATACTAAAAATAATATTACTATAAAAATTATATTTATACAATTTATTATACTATATATTTTAAAATAAATTGAAATAAAAGTAAAATTAAGATATAATTACAGTAAATAAAAAGTAAAAGAGATAAATACCTTGCAAGAAAAAACACAAATTTTATACTATCCACTATTGCACCAGTCTCTTTATTAATTCTAGCCTATTTACTTTTAGGAGAAAAACCTCAAAATAATGATATTACTCAGCCAAGTTCAGTCAGAACACAAGGCAGATGCCCCGAGCCAAATAGAAAATAATCAATTAATATTTACTAAACCTAACAATCATAAAAATCATACAGTAAAAGGAGACATATCAAAATTAAAATATAGATATAATATAGAAGTTGACGCAATAGTAAATGCCGCTAATCAACAATTAGACACCAGAGGTGAAGTGTGTGGGGTAATATTTCGCACATCACACGGTCCAAGATTGCAACAGGAATATCACAACTTTCAATTAATAGAAGGAAATGTAAGGTGTGAAGCAGGAAATACCGTGGCTATACAATACCCAGGATGTAATAGGAATAAATACATACTCCTGGACCAATTTATAGCAGAGACCAAATATTTAAACAGCAACTAATAGTATGTTATGAAAATTGTTTAATAGTAGCCATAAATAATGGTTGAAAATCTGTCGCTTTTCTATCTATTAGTCGCAATATATGGCTATCCTATAGACAAAGCATTTACAATAGCAGTATAAATAGCTGTCAATGAATTATTACCTCAGTTTGGTGATCAAATTGACAACGTATGTTTCGTTTGTTTTAATGATTATTTATATACTAGATACGTAAATTTTCTTACAAACAATTAATTAAAAATTTTAAAGACTTCCACTTAATAATGGAAGTCTTATTATTTAATGATTAAAAATTAATTCTTTAGGAATTAATAGCAGTAACAACACCTGAACCAACTGTGCGTCCGCCTTCACGAATAGCAAAACGTAAACCTTCTTCAATAGCTATTGGTGTTATAAGTTCTACATCCATAACAACGTTATCTCCAGGCATACACATTTCTGTTCCTTCAGGTAAAGAAATTACACCTGTAACGTCTGTGGTTCTGAAATAGAACTGTGGACGGTAATTGTTAAAGAATGGAGTATGACGTCCACCTTCTTCTTTAGTAAGAACATAAACTTGACCTTTAAATTTAGTATGTGGATTAATAGTACCAGGTTTTGCAAGAACTTGACCTCTTTCTATTTCATCCCTTTGAATACCTCTTAAAAGTACACCTACGTTGTCTCCGGCTTCAGCATAATCAAGTATTTTTCTAAACATTTCAATACCTGTTACAACTACTTTTTTACGTTCCTCAGTTAGACCAACTAATTCTACCTCTTCAGAAGTCTTTAACTGACCACGTTCTACTCTACCTGTAGCAACTGTTCCACGACCTGTGATTGTAAATACGTCTTCAACAGGCATTAAGAAAGGTTGATCGGATTTTCTTTCTGGAGTTGGTATGTGTTTATCTACAGCATCCATTAATTCTTGTATACATTTATACTCTTCAGCACCAGTATCTTTTGAAGATGACTCAAGAGCTACTAATGCAGAACCACGTATTATAGGAGTATCATCTCCCGGAAACTCATATTCGTTTAATAACTCACGGATTTCCATTTCAACAAGATCAAGAAGTTCAGGATCATCAACCTGATCAACTTTATTCATAAATACTACTATATATGGAACTCCAACCTGACGTGCAAGAAGAATATGTTCTCTTGTCTGAGGCATAGGACCGTCAGCAGCAGAAACTACTAATATAGCACCATCCATCTGTGCAGCACCGGTGATCATGTTTTTAACATAGTCAGCATGGCCTGGACAGTCAACATGAGCATAGTGACGGGTATCTGTTTGATACTCTACATGAGAGGTATTAATTGTAATACCACGTTCTCTTTCTTCCGGAGCTTTATCAATGTTAGAATAATCTGTAAATTCTGCTCCACCTTTCAAGCTTAAGAATTTAGTTATTGCAGCGGTAAGAGTGGTCTTACCATGGTCAACGTGACCAATTGTACCAATATTAATATGGGGTTTAGTTCTTTCAAATTTTGCCTTTGCCATTTAATTATAATCCTCCCTTAGTTTTATAAACATTGTAAGTGAAATATACTTTTCATATTTTACCAGTTAATTAGGAATAAATCAACACCAATTAATCGGATTTTTTATTTCTATCAGCAATTATAGTTTCTGATACTGATTTTGGAACTTCTGCATAATGACTCGGTTCCATTGTATATTGTCCTCTACCCTGAGTTCTAGAACGCATATCAGTAGCATAACCAAACATTTCTGAAAGAGGCACCATAGCATTTATTCTTTGTGCTCCAGAAACCGCTTCCATACCTTGAATCATTCCACGTCTTGAGTTTATGTCTCCAATTATGTCTCCCATATACTCTTCAGGAACTATAACCGTGACTTTCATTATCGGTTCTAAAAGTACGGGATCAGCTTTTCTCATAGCAGCTTTAAACGCCATAGAACCCGCTATTTTAAATGCCATTTCTGATGAATCGACTTCGTGATAAGAGCCGTCGTAAAGAGTTACTTTTACATCTACAACATTATACCCTGCAAGAATACCAGTTTGCATAGCACCCTGTATACCATTGTCTACAGCGGGTATATATTCCTTAGGTATAGCTCCTCCGACAATATTATTGACAAATTCATAACCTTTAGTCTTATTAGGTTCTATCCTTATTTTTACATGTCCATATTGTCCACGTCCGCCAGACTGACGAGCATATTTTTCCTCAACGTCTGCCTCCCTGCGAATTGTTTCTTTATAAGAAACCTGAGGTTTACCTACGTTAGCCTCAACTTTAAATTCCCTAAGAAGTCTATCAACAATTATTTCCAGGTGAAGTTCTCCCATACCTGCAATAATCGTTTGGCCTGTTTCTTCGTCAGTATAAGCCTTAAATGTAGGATCCTCTTCTGCAAGTTTAGAAAGGGCAATACCCATTTTTTCTTGTCCGGCTTTAGTTTTAGGTTCAATAGCTACTCTAATAACAGGATCTGGGAATTCCATGGACTCTAGTATTACGGGATGTTTTTCATCACATAATGTGTCGCCTGTTGTAGTATTTTTAAGTCCTACGGCAGCTGCTATGTCTCCTGCGTAAACCGTATCTATATCTTGCCTGTGGTTTGCATGCATTTGAAGTATTCTACCCAAACGCTCATTGTTATCTTTTGTAGAGTTATATACTGTAGATCCAGCATTGACTGTACCGGAATATACTCTAAAGAAACATAGTTTTCCAACAAACGGATCTGTAGCTATTTTAAATGCTAAAGCAGAAAAAGGTTCTTCATCGGAAGATTTTCTCTCTATCTCTTCTTCTGTGTCCGGATTTACACCTTTAATTGCCGGAACGTCAGTTGGAGAGGGCATATAATCTACAATAGCATCAAGAAGTTTTTGTACCCCTTTATTGCGATATGATGTTCCACATGTTACAGGAACCATATCATTATTGATAGTAGCCTTTCTAATACAGTCTTTCATTTCCTGCATAGTAAGCTTTTCACCTTCAAGATATTTCTCAAATAAAGCGTCATCTTGCTCGGCAATATGCTCCATAAGCTCTGTATGATACTTTTCAGCTGATTCCTTCATATCTTCAGGTATATCTTCTACTCTTATGTCTTTTCCCAAATCGTCATAATATACATAAGCTTTCATTTCAACGAGGTCAACAATACCTTTGAAAGTGTCTTCAGAACCAATTGGAAGCTGTATAGGTACAGCATTACATTTAAGTCTTTCTTTCATCATCTTTACAACATTATAAAAATCTGCACCCATAATATCCATTTTATTTACATAAGCCATTCTAGGAACGCCGTATTTGTCGGCTTGACGCCAAACAGTTTCCGACTGGGGTTCAACTCCGCCTTTAGCACAAAGTACAGTTACAGAACCGTCAAGAACACGAAGGGATCTTTCAACTTCGACAGTAAAATCAACGTGACCGGGAGTATCAATAATATTAATTCTATGTTTTTTCCAAAAACACGTAGTAGCTGCAGAAGTAATGGTTATACCTCTTTCCTGCTCTTGAGCCATCCAGTCCATTGTAGCAGCACCATCATGTGTTTCACCAATTTTGTGATTTACACCTGTATAAAAAAGTATTCTTTCAGTTGTAGTTGTTTTTCCAGCGTCGATGTGAGCCATAATACCTATATTACGAGTTAAATCGAGCGATACTTGTCTAGGCATGACATCCTCCTTTTCTCAAATTATTATTCATTTTTAAGGC
>CAQBRY010000012.1:20684-25032 GCA_948762645.1 uncultured Eubacteriales bacterium
CTATAAAAGCTATTAATTAGTAATAATAGCTTTTATTAGACTACAATTTATTATCTTATCCCATATTGTGCTAAAATATTTTTAATTATATCTGTGGAAATAAATTCTTGAAAATTAAATCCTGTTCTTAATGACTCAAATGCATTTTGAATAATCTGAATATTTGCTCCGCGATTACTAGACAAAAAATTTTGTAACCACTGTATTAAATCCATATAAAATTGTCTACTCCTTTTAAACTACCACCTATAATGTGCAAATGCTCTATTTGCCTCTGCCATTTTATGGGTGTCTTCACGTTTTTTAACTGCTCCACCTGTATTATTTATAGCGTCTAATATTTCATTTGCAAGTCTTTCTTTCATTGTTTTTTCACTGCGAAGTCTTGCATATTTAGTTATCCAACGAAGACCTAAGGTTTGTCTTCTTTCAGCCCTAACTTCTATAGGCACCTGATAAGTAGCACCACCCACTCTTCTTGCCTTTACTTCTAAAACCGGCATAATATTTTCCATAGCTTTTTCAAAAGATTCTAAAGCTTCCACGCCGGTCTTATTAGCGACAATATCAAATGCTCCATAAACTATTCTTTGTGCAACACCTTTTTTACCGTCAACCATAATGTTATTTATAAGACGGGTAACAAATTTAGAGTTATAAAGCGGGTCCGGTAAAACATCACGCTTGGTAACTGAGCCTCTTCTTGGCATATATCTTCCCTCCTTCACAAAAATGACATCATAGGTACTCGAAGAAAATTTAATTCTCCGCAAATCCAATACAGAGGCAATTTATATAAAAATGCTTCCGCATTGTAATATCCTTTAGATGTTAAAAAATTATTTCTTAGCTGGTTTAGTAGTTGTTTTAGCTGCCGCACCTGCTTTTGGACGTTTAGCTCCATACTTAGATCTAGCTTGCATACGTTTAGCAACGCCTTGAGCATCCAGAGTACCTCTGATAATGTGATACCTAACACCCGGAAGATCTTTTACACGTCCACCACGAATAAGTACAACACTATGCTCTTGCAAGTTATGACCAATACCGGGTATATAAGAACTTACTTCTACACCATTTGAAAGTCTTACTCTGGCAATTTTTCTAAGAGCTGAGTTCGGCTTTTTTGGAGTAGCTGTTTTAACTGCTGTGCATACTCCACGCTTTTGAGGAGAATTTTGCTCTATAGCAATTCTTTTTTTGGAGTTCCATCCTCTTAAGAGAGCAGGAGCTTTAGCTTTTCTTTCAGTTACTTCTCTACCCTTTCTGACTAACTGATTAAAGGTTGGCATATTACACCTCCTATGAATTTAATCTTGCTAGGTAACAAAAATTATCCAGCAACAGCTTATTATTTTACCATTTATTACTTATATGTGTCAATAGAATCTTAACAATACCTTCAAAATTGATAAATTAATTATCTAATTATAAAATAAATATGAGAAGTAAAGTGAAAATTTTAATATGTCAAACAAAAATGAGATTAATCTTAAAGACGACTTAAAAAAAGTTTCCGGTGAACTTTCACTTGCAAACTGCATTTCTATAAACACTAATGTCCAGATGTCAGTAGAAGAAGCAAAAAAATAGTCAAAAGTTATTCATTAGTTAGCACATGTGCTCTGGGCAGTTGTTCACATTGTGGGAAGTTTATGACACACAGTGGAGGAACCACCTGTTACTGCGAAAGTTGCTATACCCAAGCAAAGAAAATAATAAAAGAAAACGAAAAATGATAATATAAATTATTTATAAAAAATTAGGACAACTAACTTTATTTTGTTAGTTGTCTTTTTAAAATGTAAAAAACAATTAAAAATTATTGTGCATTTTCGGCGGGTTCAATAGTTACGTCACTATATCTATGAATACCTGTACCTGCAGGTAAAAGCTTACCTATAATTACATTTTCCTTAAGGCCAATTAAAGGATCTATTTTCCCTTTAATGGCGGCTTCTGTAAGAACTCTTGTAGTTTCCTGGAACGACGCTGCCGACAAGAATGAGTCTGTTGCCAATGAAGCCTTAGTAATACCTAGAAGTATTGGTATGCAGACTGCTTGCCTTAAATTTTCTTCTCCTTGATCGATTCTTTGTTGAACTTTATTATTTTCTTCATCCAATTCAACTTTATCAACTACTGCATTTTGGAGTAAATTAGTATCTCCTGCATCTTCTATTTTAACCTTTCTAAGCATTTGCCTTACTATTACTTCAATATGTTTATCGTTGATATCAACGCCTTGAAGCCTATAAACCCTCTGGACTTCTTTTATTAAATAAGCTTCAACAGCAGCCGGACCTTTTATTGACAAAACATCATGCGGATTTACAGATCCTTCAGTAATCATGTCTCCCGCTTCTATTTCTTGACCCTCTTCTACACATAAAGTTGAACCAAAAGGTATTAAATATGATCTATGATCACCAGATTTTTCATTATAAACTACGGCATGTCTATTCTTTTTTATTTCTTCAAATCTAATCGTTCCGCTTATTTCACTAATTATAGCCAAACGCTTCGGCTTACGTGCTTCAAAAAGTTCTTCGACTCGGGGCAAACCTTGCGTAATATCTTCCCCACTGGCAATTCCTCCCGTGTGGAATGTTCTCATTGTAAGCTGAGTTCCAGGTTCTCCGATTGACTGAGCGGCTATAATTCCCACAGCCTCTCCTACAGCCGCCGGACGTCCTGTTGCCAGATTAGCACCATAGCACTTCTTACATACGCCCTGCCTTGCTTTACAATTTAAAATAGATCTAATTTCTACTTTCTTTGTACCACTAAGTAAAATTTTATTGGCATCGTTATCATCCATAAGTTTATCTTTTGAAATGACAACTTCACCAGTTTTTTCATCAATAAAGTCTTCACATAAATATCTACCAACAAGTCTCTCATGAAAACTTTCTATAGTTTCTTTACCATCTTTAATTTCAAATACAGTTATTCCTTTAACTGCTCCGCAATCATCTTCACGTATAATCATTTCTTGCGAAACGTCTACAAGCCTACGTGTCAAATATCCAGAATCGGCCGTACGAAGAGCAGTATCTGCAGATCCCTTTCTAGCTCCACGAGAAGATATAAAGTACTCTAATATATTTAATCCTTCGCGGTAGTTAGATTTAATAGGTATTTCGATAGTAGCTCCAGAAGTATTCGCAATAAGTCCTCTCATTCCAGCTAACTGTCTAATCTGGCTCATAGACCCACGAGCCCCAGAATCTGCCATCATATATACTGGGTTATATTTATCTAAATTGTCATGCAGTGCTGAGGTAACATCATTTGTAGCTTTCTCCCATATTTTAAGTACATGGTTTTTTCTTTCATTATCAGAAATAAGACCTCTTCTGAAATAATTAACTACCTCATCTATTTTCTTTTCCGAATCAGCAATTATTTCTTTTTTAGCAGGAGGTATAACGGCGTCTCCTACCGCTACAGTAATTGCACCTCTGGTAGAATACTTAAATCCTAAAGCTTTTATTTCGTCAAGTACTTTGGAAGTTTCCTGCACACCATGAGTTTTTATACACCTATCTACGATTTTCCCTAATTGTTTTTTGCCAACGAGAAAATCTATTTCTAAATCAAAAAGACTTTCTTTCGTTGACCTATCTTTAAATCCAAGATCTTGAGGAAGGGGTGTATTAAAAATAATTCTTCCGGCAGTAGTTTCAATAATTTTTTCATGCATTTTTCCATCTATTTCTAATCTTCTTCTGACTTTTATTTTAGAATGAAGAGTTATATCTTTTGATTCATAAGCCATAATAGCTTCTTGAAAATCTCTAAATATTTTCCCTTCTCCCAATTCACCATCTTTTTCCATTGTAAGATAGTAAGTTCCAAGGACCATATCTTGAGTCGGTACAACTACCGGATTTCCGTCCGAAGGTTTTAAAAGATTCCCTGCAGCCAACATTAAAAACCTTGCTTCTGATTGTGCTTCTGCAGAAAGCGGTACGTGAACAGCCATTTGATCTCCGTCAAAGTCTGCGTTATAAGCAGAGCATACCAACGGGTGAAGCTTAATAGCTTTACCTTCTACTAATAAAGGTTCAAAGGCTTGTATACCTAATCTGTGAAGAGTTGGAGCACGATTGAGCAATACCGGATGGCTCTTAATAACTACTTCTAATGCGTCCCATACTTCGGGTTTAGATCTATCCACGGCTTTTCTGGCAGCCTTTATATTACTTACAGCGCCTGTCTCAACTAGCCTCTTCATAACAAAGGGTTTAAATAGTTCAAGAGCCATTTCTTTAGGGAGTCCACATTGATATATTTTAAGTTCCGGTCCAACAACGATAACTGATCTTCCTGAATAGTCTACACG
>CAQBRY010000012.1:25042-25830 GCA_948762645.1 uncultured Eubacteriales bacterium
GGTCTATTATTAGGACCTGTAACGGGTCTTCCCCTTCTTCCGTTATCAATAAGTGCGTCGACAGACTCTTGAAGCATTCTCTTCTCATTTCTTACGATAATATCAGGAGCACCTAAATCTAAAAGTCTTTTCAAACGGTTATTTCTATTTATTACTCTTCTATATAAATCATTTAAATCAGAAGTTGCAAATCTTCCTCCGTCTAACTGAACCATAGGTCTTAAGTCAGGAGGAATAATTGGAAGGACATCTAATATCATCCACTCAGGGCGATTTCCAGACAATCTAAAAGATTCTACTGCTTCCAATCTTTTTAAAATACGAACTTTTTTTTGTCCCGAAGCAGACGATAATTCTTCCTTTAAACTTTCAGACAAAGACTCTAAATCTATATCTTGTAAAAGTTTTTTAATAGCTTCAGCACCCATTCCTGCTTGAAAATCGTCTTCGTATTTTTCGCGCATATCCCTGTATTCTTTTTCATTTAAAAATTGATTTTTACTAAGTTCTTTTACATTCCCAGGATCAGTAACAATATAACAAGCAAAGTATAATACCTTTTCAAGCATACGGGGGGAAATATCAAGCATTAACCCCATTCTGGAAGGTATTCCCTTAAAGTACCAAATATGAGAAACCGGGGCAGCAAGTTCAATGTGTCCCATCCTTTCTCTGCGTACTTTAGATCTTGTAACTTCAACTCCACATCTATCGCAAACTTTTCCCTTATATCTTATTCTTTTATATTTTCCACAGTGACATTCCCAGTCCTTTTGTGGGCCAAATAT
>CAQBRY010000013.1 GCA_948762645.1 uncultured Eubacteriales bacterium
CATGAAATGTTCATAGCCGCTTTTTTCAGTACAGCTGTTATCCATATCTACGGTTGTAAAAGAAAAGTCGAGGATGTCACCTTCAAAATTGTAAAGTTTTATATCATCTTTAGTAATAACGGCTATTTCGTGTTCTTGTAGCCTATATACCTGTCTAGTTTCGGAAAGTACGGCGGGGATATCGGAAGCGATGTAATTTCCATTTTTGCCGTGTCCTATGATTAATGGACTATCTTTTTTTACAGCAATAATTTTCCCGGGGTCACTGCAACAAATTATACCTAAAGCAAAAGATCCTTCGAGTTTATTTACTGCTTTTATAACGGCGTTAAAAATATCTCCGTCATACATATAATCTATAAGTTGTGCAATTACTTCTGTATCTGTATCTGAAGTAAATTTTTTTCCTTTTTCTATGAGAAAATTTTTTAAATTTATATAATTTTCAATGATTCCATTATGTACTACAGCAATATTTTTAGAATCACTAAGTTGAGGATGGGAATTCTCATCACAAGGACTGCCGTGAGTAGCCCATCTGGTATGACCTATGCCTAAATTACTTTTTGGGGGATTTAAATGATCTATTTCTTGGATTAGATTTTTAAGTCTTCCTTTTTTCTTTATGACGTTTAAACCGCTATCAGTACAAATTGCTACGCCGGCTGAATCATATCCTCTATATTCGAGCTTTTGAAGGCCTTGAAGTAAGAAGGGAATAGAGTTATTATCGCCAACATATCCAACAATTCCACACATATGTTTAGTTACACTCCTTAAAAAAGTAAATAAAATTTATCTGTAAATTATGCTCTGCCTGGATGGACCATTTGAAATAATTTTAATGGGTATACCGATTTGATTTTCAACAAATTCTATATACTTTTTACATTCATAAGGCAAATCATTATAATTTGATATTTCTCTAATATCACACTTCCAACCTTTAAATACCTCATATATAGGTTTAGATTGAGATAGTTTGGAAGGAGTGGGAAATTTATTTGTAACTTTTCCGTTTATTTCGTATCCAGTGCAGATTTTTATTTCATCGAGGTATCCGAGAACATCTAAAACTGTAAAAGCAATGCACGTTGCCCCTTGCATTTTACAGCCATATTTTGTAGCAACAAGATCTAGCCATCCTACTCTTCTGGGTCTACCGGTTGTAGCACCATATTCTCCGCAGTCTCCGCCAAGCTTTCTAAGGGTATCCGCTTCATCTCCAAATAACTCACTTACGAAGTCTCCGGTGCCAACGCAGCTTGAATAAGCTTTGACTACTGCAATAATTTCCTTTATTTCGTAAGGGGGGATTCCAGCCCCAACACTTGCATAACCTGCAATAGTATTTGAGGATGTAACCATAGGGTATATCCCGAAATCTGTATCTTTTAAAGCTCCTAGTTGCCCTTCAAGAAGGATTTTTTTATTGTCTTTAATAGCATTTTGTAAGAAATTAGAAGTATCTTGTACAAATGGAGTTAAAATTTCTTTGTAATACATAAGTTTATCGAATACTTCTTCAAAACGTATTTCTTCTTTTTTATATAAATGACGAATTAAAACATTCTTTACTTCAATTATATTTTTTAAATGTTGTTTTAAATTTTCAGCGTTTGCAAAAAGTTCATTTATCTGTATACCGATTTTTGCAAATTTATCTGAGTAGAAAGGGGCTATTCCAGACTTTGTAGATCCGAATTTTTTAGAAGATAGTCTTTCTTCTTCATATATATCAAGTAGTATATGATAAGGCATCAAGATTTGTGCACGATCAGATATAATTAAATTAGGGTCAGGTATACCTGAATCTTTAAGCATTTTAAGCTCTTTATCAAGTTCATCCACGTTTACAGCAACTCCGTTACCGATTACATTGGTAACATTTTTGCAGAAAACCCCTGATGGCAAAAGATGCAAAGCGAATTTTCCATATTCGTTTATAATTGTATGACCGGCATTACTTCCGCCCTGGAAACGTACAACTATATCAGATGTGTTTGAAAGATGATCAGTAATTTTGCCTTTCCCTTCATCGCCCCAATTAGCTCCTACAATTGCTGTCACCAAGACTATCACCTCATATTATTATCTGGATATTTTTCATTTATTAATAGATATTATAGTAATTAAGATATTTGAATATTATTTTTAAAAACAATATTGTTATTAATTTTTTGACGTACATTTTAAGAATCGTATTTTAATTGATTCAAATTAACAGCAATTAGAATTATACACTAATATACACCATTTGACAATTAATTTATTTATAGCATATTTATGCGGATAAATCTATAAATCATAAAATAATTATATTTATGGAAAAAATTTAAGCGTTATAAAATTTTATGTTTTTGCAGGTTCATATTTTGTATTTATCAATACTTTTTTACTATAGCCAATTTTATTTTAAGTCGATCTTATTTGTGGTAAATAGCTATAAAAGAAAAAAATATTTGAATTATTTTAAAAATTATGATATTATGTGAAGGAAATGCATTATAAGGAGTTGTTATAACATGAAGGAAGTTTTTGTAGTTAGTGGAAAAAAACAAGGAGTATTGACGTATAATGAAAAATATAGTGCAGGTTCATTTTTGGCAGAGTTGGAAGACCAAGGATTTGCAAATTATAATACCAAAATAATAGTTAAGGATAGTAATAGTAAAAAAATTTTAATAGATGGTTTTGATCCTAAAAGTTATCAGGAACAATTGTTAGGAAATGTGTTTAAGAATGTTTCAAGAGTTGAGGTAGAGGAACATAGGTAAAGTATTAAAAATTAAACAGTATTTTCAAAATAATTAATATTAAAAATGGTATTTTTAGATTTTTAAATTTTTTCCTTAAAAATGAGTCACTATAAATATAGCAAAGCCAATTGCTACTGAATCGGCTATTAATGCACAAGGCACTGTATGTCTTGTGTTTTTTATTCCCGCATATCCAAAATATACAGCTATTGTATAGAATGTAGTTTCAGTTGATCCCATTATTAATGAGGCTGTTTTACCGATATTACTGTCCGGACCGTAGCTGCTTAGTATATTATCAAGTATTGCAAGTGATCCGCTGCCGGATATAGGCCTTAGAAGAGCTAGAGGTACTATTTCAGAAGGCACTTTGAGATAATTTGTAAGGGGAAATATTAAACTTGTAAATATGTCCAAAGCCCCGGATACTTTTATCATTTCTATAGCTGTTATAAGCCCGATCAAAGATGGTGCTATAATAAATGATGACATTAATCCTTCTTTAGCTCCTTTCATAAATACGTCAAATACTTCAACGCCTTTAATCATTCCTGTAAATAGTATTATCAAGATTACAATTGGTATAGCATAGCATCCTAAGTCATTTATCATTTTTCTTCCCTATCCTTTCTGATATTTTAGCCGCAATTATTCCTATTGTTAAGGCCGTTATGGATATTATCCAGAGTAGGGGAAGGATGTCGAAGGGATCATGGGATCCGTATTTTTGTCTTAGGACGATGAGAGAGGTTGGAATTAATTGTAAACAGGCTGTATTAATTACCACAAACATGACCATACTATTATTAGCGGTATTAGAGTTTCCATTTAGTTTACTCATTTCTTTAATAGCGTTTAGGCCAAATGGGGTGGACGCATTTCCAAGGCCTAAAAGATTAGCTGTAATATTCATGCAGATTGCTTTTGATACTTTACTGTCTTTTTTATATTCCGGAAATATAATTTTAAGTATAGGATAGAAAAGTTTTGCAAGGAGGTCCGTTATACCGCTTTTTTCAGCGACCTTCATAAGACCGGTCCATAAAGCCATGGCGCCCAGCAGGGATATTACAAGTTCTACCGCTTTACCGGCTCCGGTTAATATTGAGTTTGATAGGATAGGCATTCTGCCTGTAGTAAAGGCGCAGAATATACTAATTATCATCAGCAGAGCCCATATGTAATTCATCAATTTATACCACCAGCTATTCTAAGTAAATATAAGAAATTTATATGATAATTTATTATTAAAAATGTATGGCATAGGGTTGGGGTAAAAATTTACGAAAATTTTTAAATGAAAAGTGAAATTGTGGAGTTGATGTGATAAAAATGTACTAATTCTTTTGAAATAAGTATTAATTTAATCTACTAAATTTAATATATAAACAAACATTTAATAATATTGTAAATTTATAATATAAAATATTGTTAAAAATATATGATATGATATTTACAACAAATGTTGACAAAATCTTGCAAAAGTATTAAAATTTCTACACGTAGCAATCTAGGATTTTAAGAAGAGAGGATTAATAAATGAAATCAATAGGAATCGTCCGCAGGGTAGACGAACTCGGAAGAATAGTACTTCCAATAGAACTTAGAAAAATTTTAAACATAGAGCCCAAAGACTCTTTAGAAATATTTGTTGATGGTAATACTATAATGCTAAGGAAATATGAACCGGAGTGTATATTTTGCGGAGATGCAAGTAATGTAAGATCGATAAAGGGAAAAAATATTTGCAGTAATTGTATAAAAAGCATAGGTGGGCTTATTTCTGAAGAAAGTAATTTACGCGAAGGTAAGCCAATTAACAATCAGAATATTGATTTTGAAAAAAGTAATGATTTTTAGATTTATTTAAATTTAAAGTTTTAAATCGTATTAAAATAGAACTAGTGTTATTAATAACCTAGTTCTATTTTGAATTATATCCCAAAAACTTAAATATTCCTGTTAAAAAACCTGTACCATATGATACATGTAGGATAAAATGAATAAGCACTAATCTCAGTTTATCTTCAAATGTATGGGTATATTTATTTGAAAATGAAAAATATAGATCGAGTATAATATATAAAGACAGAATAAATATAAATAAATAGAAAAATGGTTTAGAAAATATAGAAAGAATAAACCCTATCATTAGAAATAGAACGAAAGTAATAGGTACTAGGTGAGAGATCCTTGCAGGTTTTTTATGTTTTTTAATTACTGCTACTTTCCAGAGTCCATAATTGAAGTATTGTTTAAATAAATTCTTGTAGTTACTTCTTGGATAATAAATACTTTTTATTTTTGGAGATATATATATATTTCCGCCGTTTTCGATTATACGATAATTTAGATCATCGTCATCTGTACATTGAATATTTTCGTCATATAGATTAAGTGCAAATAAAGTTTCTCTTTTAAATGCTCCTAGGTATACAGTGTCAGCGTATCCTTCATAATTTTCATCATGGAATTTGCCGCCTCCCAAGGCAAACTTGCTATGATATGCAGCCGCTATTGCCTTTTGTACGGGAGTTTTACCTTTTGCTATCATTGGTCCACCAACGTTATCTGCACCTGTTTTTTCCAAATATTCTATATTTTTAGAAACATAGTCGTTAGCGTACTCCGAGTGAGCATCCATTCTTATTATATATTTACCATTTGAAGCTCTTATTCCTATATTAGATCCAAATTGTATTTTTCTTTTTGGGTTATCTAATACAGATATAAAAGGAAATTTTTTACAGTAAGATAAAATTATATTTTTAGTTTTATCCTCTGAATTACCATCTATGAATATTACTTCCATTTTATTTTTATCAAAATCCTGGTTAAGTATTGATAATATACATTTTTCTATATATTTTTCTTCGTTGTATACAGGTATTACTATAGAAGCTACTATTTCCCAAGTTATATTTTTATTATTATCTTTACGCATATTTATCCTACCTATTTAAGTTAAGTATATTATTTTAAATTTAAACCATTATATAATTTTGCAAAATGTGTTACAATATTTTTACTACATAAAAATTAATATCTATTTTAAATCTATAATAAAAACACCTCTACAACTAATGTATAGGTGTTCAAATTTTTATTTTTTATAAAATATAAGGTCAAAATCCACTTGACGCTCCACCGCCACCGGAACTTCCGCCGCCACCGCAGTCTCCGCCACCGCCGGAGAATCCACCGCTGTCTGACCCTCCTCCTGAATCCCCTGGGAATCCATGTATAGATTGTTTTATAAATCCAATTATAAACCAGACAAATAGCGAAAAATGGATACATGCTATTATATCGTCTTTAGTTAGTTTGGTGAAAATATTATTTTTATTTTTAGTATCAGGACTCTGTTTTTTAAAAGACTGCTCTTTAGGAGTGATTTCGTTTAGAGTGGCTTTGTAAAGCGATAATATTCCCTTTGAAAATTCATTTTTGCTTAGATACGGGGTTGCATAAGTTCTAAGAAAACGTCCTGCCTTAGCGTCGTTTATTATACTTTCCAGACCGTATCCTACTTCTATACGTATTTTCCTTTCTTTGAGCGCAAGTAAGATAAGAAGACCGTTATTTTTATCTTTATTTCCTATTCCCCAGAGCCTGAAGAGTTCGTTTGCAAATGTTTCTATAGTTTCGTTTTCGATTGTTTCTATAGTTGTTACTACTAATTGTATAGATGTTTTGTCGTTAAGAGCCTTACTTTGCGAGTAAATATAATCTTTAGTTTCTTGATCGAGTATATTGGCAAAATCATTTATATAAAACTTGCTGGTATGTCGAGGTTTATTTGCGTGTGTTATGAATACAAAGGATAAAGACAATATAAAATATATAAAAAAGGACCTATATTTTTTTGTCATATATTATTTCCTCTATTTTTGTTAATTAAAAATTACCAGTGACCAGATGCTCCACCGCCACTGCAGCTTCCTCCACCACCGGAAAATCCGCCTCCCCCGAAGCTACCTCCTCCAAAGGTGTCGTGATACGAACCATGTCCACCAAATCCTGATCCACCTACGAGCCCTTTTGAATGTGGGGAGAAAATAATCACTATTATAACTATAATAAATATAGCCATTGGTATAAAAGCAAAGGTATTTTCCAAGTCATTTATATTTTCTTCAAAGTATGATTCTGAAACGTTTTCTGGAACTTCCATATCGTATTCTTTATAGATTTCAGAAAGAATAGCTGAATAAAGTTGTTTTATTCCTTCGTCCCAATTATTTTCTTTAAAGTATGGTACTGCGTATATGTCTCGGAAACGTCCTGCTTTAGAATCGTTTATAGCTCCTTCAAGTCCGTCTCCTACTTCTATTCTCATGGCTTTTTCTTCAGGAGCTATTAGTATAAGTAAACCATTATTTTTATCTTTGCTTCCTATTTTCCAGTTTCTAAAAAGATCTAGAGAAAATGATTCCAGATCTTGTCCTTCAAGTGATTGTACTGTAGTTACCACTACCTGTGCTGTAGTTTTTTCATCCAGAGTTTTACTGCTTGAAAATATATAATTTTTTACGTCTTCACTTAAAATATTTGCAAAATCATTTACATAAAAATTTTCCGTATGGTTTGGAAGAGCAAATATTGAAAATCCCGAGAGAAGAAATATTGCTAAGTAAATGCAGGTAAGTTTACATTTTTTAATCATGATGTTTTACCACTCCTTAGCTAAAGCTTACTTGAGGTACTGCCTTACTCCCTTCGTCAGCTTGGAAATATTCAGCCGGACCAAATCCAAAAATACTTGCAAAGACCATGGTCGGAAAGGTTTTAATTTTTTGGTTATATGTTTTTACTGATTCATTATAGTCTTTTCTTGCAACAGTTATTCTATTTTCAGTTCCAGAGAGTTCATCCATAAGGCTTGTAAATTGAGAGTCCGCTTTTAAATTCGGATAATTTTCAACTACCATTAAAAGTCTGTTTATAGCACTTGTAAGCTGTGAATCCGCATCAGCTTTTTCTTCCATAGTTGTAGCTCCGACAAGCTTTGCACGTGACTCTGTTAAGTTATTCATTATTTCAGATTCATGAGATGCATAACCTTTTACAGTATTTACTAAATTAGGAATAAGGTCTGCCCTTCTTTGGAGCTGAGTACTAATATTTGAGCTTTGGTTGTTAACTGATTCATGGTATCCAACAAGAGAGTTATAGCTTCCTGCTGCCCATAATACAAATATTAGCAATATAGATAAAACAGCAATTAATACAATATTTCCTGTTGACATTTTCTTTTTCATGTTGGCATCTACCTTTCTAAGTTAAAATATTGGTAAGTCCCACACTATTTTACCACATAATATAAACTTATGCAAAGCATTCGCTATAGGTACTCTGCATAAGCTAAAAGTCATTTTAATTATTCATCGTCACCTATGAACTTCCCGGTTTTCAAACCTTCTTTCATTTGTTGATTTGCCATTTCTAATCCCTGCTGTATAGCTTTATTATATTTACGTTCAACGTATACTTGAAGGTCTGTTAATAAAGTTTGGGCTTGATTATATACTGATAATTTGCTTTCAAGTTCTGATTTCTTTTTACTCATAGAACTTATTGCATTTTTTAAACTGTTATTTAATTTTTCTGATGAGTCTTCCATATTACTATAGTCGGATTTATAATTAGCATCAAGTAATTTTTTATTTTCTATAGCTAACCTTTGATTACAAAATGTTTCAAGCTCACTCTTAAAATTATTGGACAAACATTCTTTTATGTTTTTTTCTTTTTCTATTATCTTGTTTAAATCTCTAATAACTTTCTTTTTTTGCTCCCACTCTTTTTTATGTTCGGAAGTGCCAAAAATTAAATTCCAAACTCCCATATGAAACTCCACCTTTCATGTTTTACAGATTTTACTGATAGAATAATATTTTATCATATATGATAAAAAAGTCAATTGTTTTAAAATATTTTATATATAAATCGCTTTACATATTCTAAGTAAAAATTTCCGATAATAAAGAGTAAATATTATTTTATGGAGGGATTTTTATGGCACATAAAATCGGAAAATATACTATAAAAATGGATAATAAACCTTCTGTACAAGGTTTTGCGGCAATATGTGGAAAAAAAGAATCGGAAGGACCTCTTGGAAAATATTTTGATAAAACTTTTGAAGATACTTCTTTAGGAGAATCCTCATGGGAAAAGTCGGAGAGTAGACTTCAGTCTGAGACTGTAAATACTGCTTTGGACAAGGCAAAAGTTACGGCTTCTGAAGTGGACTATATATTTGCCGGTGATTTACTGAATCAATGTATATCATCAACTTTTGGGCTTAGAAATTTGGGTATACCTTTTTTAGGACAATACGGAGCATGTTCAACGATGGCTCAGACAATTATAATGTCATCAATCATGGTGGATAGTGGTATAGCAAAAAGATGTGTTGCAGTAACTTCGTCGCATTTTTGTTCGGCTGAAAGACAGTTCAGACTTCCTCTTGAGTACGGGGGACAACGTACTCCAACAGCTCAATGGACAGTCACAGGATCAGGGGCAGTATTAATAGCGGAAAAATCTAATAATACCTACATTGAACATGCCACAGTAGGGAAAATAATGGACTTAGGAGTAAAAGATCAAAATAATATGGGAGCAGCAATGGCTCCTGCGGCAGCAGAAACTCTTAAGAACTTTTTAATAGATACAGGCACGAAGCCAGACGACTATGATCTGATTTTAACTGGAGATCTTGGAGAAGTTGGAAGTAAACTTATAAGGCAGCTTCTTGAGAAGGATGATATTAATTTAGGAGAAAATTATAATGACTGTGGTTTAATGATATATTATAAGGAAAAGCAAGATGTACATTCAGGGGGATCAGGGTGCGGATGCTCAGGGTCTGTTCTTTGTTCTTTAATTTTACAGCAGCTTAGGAAAAAAGAACTTAATAATGTTTTATTTATGGCAACCGGAGCATTAATGTCTCCTACTTCCACTCAACAGGGTGAAACTATACCTGGAATTGCACATCTTGTTCATTTCAAAAATGACTAATTTTACTAGTTATAAGGCATAAATTGTCACTCATAAATAAGTATGAATTTCATACACTAATAATCGGGATAACCTACTAATAAAAAAGTAGTTATTCCAAACTAGATTCTAGTTTTTAAAAGGAAAAAGCAGATAATAAATTTATTTAGAAGAGGATGTGAAGTAAAATGTCAAAAAGTAATAAACCTTCAATACCAGAAGCAAGAGAAGCTCTTAATAAGTTTAAAATGGAAGCTGCTAATGAAGTAGGAGTAAACTTAAAACAAGGTTACAATGGGCATTTAACAGCTAAAGAAGCCGGTTCTGTTGGCGGACAAATGGTTAAGAAAATGATTCAGCAATACGAAGAAAGCATGAAGTAAGATAAGCCTTACTTATAGCTTTTAAAAATGGATGCTACAGCATGTTGATAATGTACCGAAATTTAGGTATAAAATCATTTTGCTGTAGCTATTTTTTAATCTAATATTTATTGAAATCTAATCTGAGTTATTTGAACTTAAAGGAGTCTTTAGATTCCATAGCCTTTCTGCAACATATATGCCACCTAAGGTAGGATCTGCAAAACAATCCATAACTTTGTAAAGAGTCTTAAAGTGGTCAGCAGTTAATTCAAAAATATCAGAATTTGTAGATTCACTTATTTTTTTTAAGTTAGATGCAGCTTTTGGATAGGTTTCAAGAATGTATTTCATAGCTGTATCAAAATATCTTGCCTCGTCAAGATTCCAAAAACCCGAGAAAATTAATCCATTGTTTTTTCTAAGGTCGGAGGCTATGGCGATAGTTCCTCCTGAAATACTTTTTAACTCGTTATCACTGATTTTTTTTGGCAACGATTTTAATTCTTTATTATTAATAATTTCCTTTAGCATATATATTACCCCCTTTTATATATCTAATTATAATTATAGACGATGAATATGTTTTTGTCAACAATTACTAATTTTAAGGTTATAAATTTACATTTTTATATATTTTTCAAAACATCAATATATTGAAAGCATGTCGATATTAGTGTATAATTTCAGGGGCGTTTTAGGGAAAAGGAGGAAAAATTATTATGCTGATAAAATGGGAAGATCTCCCGGAAAATATGAAAACGAATGAAGTATTATATTACTATCGGATATTAAAGAAAAAACAGAAAAGTTTGATAATTAAAAGAATTTTTGATATTATTTGCTCCGGCATGTTAATAATAATTTTATTTCCGATTTTTTTAATTTTGTCTTTGGCCATAAAACTTGATTCAAAGGGAGAAATAATTTTTAAGCAGAAAAGAGTAACAAAGTGCGGTAAAATATTTAATATATATAAATTTAGATCTATGATCCATAACGCAGAAAAATTTGGTGCCCAAGTAACAAAAAGAAATGATAATCGTATAACCCGAGTAGGTAAAGTAATCAGAAAGTTTAGACTGGATGAAATTCCTCAGCTTTTTAATATTTTTACCGGGGATTTATCATTTGTTGGAGTTAGACCCGAGGTCCCGAAATATGTCGAAAAATACACAAACGAAATGATGGCAACTCTCCTTTTACCTGCAGGGGTTACGTCAATAACAAGTATTGCGTTTAAAAATGAAGAAGAAATTTTAAATAAATTTGATGATACCGAAAAAGCGTATATAGATGTTGTTCTTCCACGGAAAATGGTTACTAATTTACAGTACATAAAGGATTTTAATTTTTTTTATGACTTAAAAATAATGTTTATGACGTTGATAGCGGTGATAAAAAGATAAATAGGTTAAAGGTGAATTATTATGAAAGATAAATGTAATAGAAATATAAAATTTTCCCCTCCGGATATAACTCAGGAAGAAATAGATGAAGTAAGCGATGCTTTGCGTTCGGGGTGGATAACTACCGGCCCCAAAACTAAAGATTTTGAAAATAAGATAGCGAGGTTTTGCGGTACAAAAAAAGCTGTATGTCTAAATTCGGCTACGGCGTGTATGGAAATGACTTTAAGACTGCTTGGAATAGGGCCCGGAGACGAAGTTATTACGTGTGCTTATACTTATACGGCTTCCTGCAGTGTCATACTTCATGCGGGAGCGACTCCTGTACTTGTAGATACCGCAAGAGATAGTTTTGAAATGGATTACGAAAAGCTGGAAAACGCTATAAACGAAAAAACTAAAGCTATTATACCTGTAGATTTAGCGGGAGTAATTTGTGACTATGATAAAATATTTGATATAGTTAACAAGAAAAAAGGTATATTTAGTCCTAATAATGATATTCAAAAGGCAATGGGAAGAGTAGTGGTTTTAGCTGATAGTGCACATGCTTTTGGAGCGTCCAGAGATGGGATAATATGCGGAAATATTGCGGATTTTACGAGCTTTTCACTTCATGCTGTAAAGAACTTAACAACTGCTGAAGGAGGAGTGGCTACATGGAAAGATATAGAGGGTATTGATAATGAATATATATATAAGAAGTATATGCTTCTTTCTCTTCATGGGCAGTCAAAAGATGCTCTGGAAAAGAGTAAACTTGGAAGTTGGGAGTATGACATAGTTTATCCGGCATATAAATGTAATATGACGGATATTATGGCGTCTATTGGAATAGTCCAGCTTAAAAGATACGCAGATCTTTTAAAAAGACGCAGAGAAATAGTTGATATGTATGATAATGAACTGCAAGGCCAAAACGTGCAAATATTAAAGCATTATGGTAATTCATTTCATTCAAGTATGCATCTTTACATAGTAAGACTTTTAGGCAAAGATGAATCTTATAGAAATAATTTTATAAAGGTTTTAGCAAATGAGGGTATTCCGACAAACGTACATTATAAACCCCTACCCATGTTTACTGCATATAAAAATTTAGGATTTAATATAAAAGATTTTCCCAACGCGTTTAATATGTATAAAAATGAAATTACGCTTCCACTGCATACTTTACTAAGCGATGAAGACGTAAAATATATAATAAATACATTTAAGTATTTCTATAATAGCTAAGGAATTTATTAAATTTGTTAAATTCGTTAAAAAGTAGGTGATAGCATTTGCGGGGGAGCATTAGTAATAATATTTTACGGTATGCTTTAGACCTTGGAACGTTTAGAGTATGTTATGTAATAACTCTTTTATTTGAGATGATAGCTTTTTTGGATGTTTTCTCTTTGGCGATGCGATGCGCTGTACTTGCCTGGGGAGTAGTAATATTTATATATAATTTTTTAATTATTCCTAGAGCATTTCAGATTAAATATAAATGGCTTATTTGGCTTTTTATTTTAGTTGGAATTATAACTTCTTTAGTTAATATGTCAGTAGACTTTTGGCCTAATATGGTTTTTGTATATCATACGTGTGTATGTATGTTTATATTTTTTGGGATGTACATGGAAAGAAATTTAGAAAAAATAGAATCAGAAATGATATTTATATTAAAAATTTTTGTGATTTTTGCTTTTATATTCTCTTTTTTCTCGATAGTCATATTAATTTTTAAAGCACAGATAAGTATAGGATCTTATTATTTGGGAATA
Source organism: uncultured Eubacteriales bacterium (assembly GCA_948762645.1). Lineage (GTDB taxonomy): Bacteria > Bacillota > Clostridia > Oscillospirales > Acutalibacteraceae > CAQBRY01. The sequence continues at coordinate 13,308 of CAQBRY010000013.1, forward strand.
TTCGGAAACAGACTTATAGGTGTTTATACGAACTCAAATTTATTGGCTTTTTCCATGGTAGTGTCTATAGTATCTTGCGATGTATTGACCGATAGATATATAAGAAATAAATGTTGCCGAAAAGTTTTTCCGGTATGGTTTATAAATTGTTCTAGAGTGTTTAGTTTTATATCGTTATTTTTGTCAGATTCAAACGATTCTTTTCTTTTTGTTGTAATATATTTCACTGTCAGAATGTTTTATAATATATTTTCAAATTATAATAAATTTAACTTATTAAAGCTTATAAGAGGAAGCATGATATTAATAGTGTGTGCGGTTTTTATGTTGTCTGTATCTTTTTTTGCAAGAAATATTTGTCAAAAGGCAATAGGAATTATTTTAAATGATGTACATAAAGTGGAAGAGCCCGTATCGGATGATAACAATGATATATTACCCAGTAAGCCTTCAATAAATAGTTATATTCCCGATATAAAAATAGGTAGAAACAGTAGTGACGTCAGCAGTGGCCGTATTACTTTATTTAAACAAGGATTAATAATTTTTAAAGCTAATCCTCTAATTGGAATTGGAAGGGGCAATTTACTGCGTTTTTCAGAAAAATATATTGAAGGCGGACTTTGTTTTTCTGACCTTCATAATTCTTATTTAACGATATTAGTATCTTATGGGACTATAGGTTTTGCAATATTTTTAATGTTTTCTGTATGTGTGGCGTTTGAAGTTTGTGTATTTTTATTTCAAAATAAAAATAGGCCATCTTCTGGGGTATTTTCTAAACTTTTCGCAATAATTATTTCGTATTGCGTGTATGCTTTATTTGAAAAGGCAATTTTGTCAGAGATTACTTTTATGGTTGTATTTTTTTGGTATATATTAGGATTTGCAATTTCGTATCTATATAAACAAGACTAATAATTTTAATATTGAAGTGTTTATTAAAGTTTATATTTTTATAGTAAAATAATACAAATTAGTTCAAAATAGTTTATTAATTTTTAATTGACTATTAAAAAATAGTTATATATAATTTAAAACATATGATATGGAAAGGCATATTTTTTATGAAAAGAAAATTAATAAACAAAATTATAGTATCATTTTTTACTTATGTATTGTGTTTTTCTAGTATTTCTGCAAGTGTATTTGCGGAGCCAGAACCCGGAGAATACTATTATTTGTGTAGTTCCATCGAGGATGAACTTTTTGAAGAAGTATATGAAGATTTACTTAAAGGTTTAGAATATAAAGGTTTATCGTTAGAAATTATGTGTGCAAAGGAATACAAAAATAGTTTTAGTAGATTTAAGCTTAAGCGTGATCAAATTTCTAAATCTCCGGACGTTATTAAACCAATTTCAACTGCACTATCTATATTTGCTCCAGGGGGACATAAAAAGTTAATTGAGGCTATGGACATTTTGTGCAAGGAGGAATACGATAATTTTAAGGAAAGATATACAAGTATTCCTACAGCAATATATGGATCAGGAGATCAGGAAATAGCTTCAAAGAGATTATGCGATGGAAAATATGAAATAAAGTTATCCAGGCAAGGAGCATATATTATAGTAAAGCATTTTGAGCAAATTGATTCATGTAGAGATTATAATAATGTGATTTATTTTTAAGGAGTTCATTATGGACTCCTTTTTCTATTATTTTACCTTTATCCATAACTATAACTAAATCAGCATCTTTTATGGTACTTAATCTGTGTGCGATAATAAGGGAAGTACGATTTTTTAAAGTATTTTTTATAGCTTTTTGGATATGTTTTTCCGTTGCAGTATCTACAGAGCTTGTAGCTTCATCCAAAATCAATATTTTTGGATTGGAAATTAAGGCTCTGGAGATGGATATAAGCTGCTTTTGACCGTAGGATATATTATTAGAAGATTCGTTTAATATGGTATTGTATCCGTCGGGGAGAGTGTTTATGAAATGGTCTACGCCTGTAATTTTACACACACTTTTTATTTGATCGTCTGAGGCCTCTTTATTTGCATAACGTATATTTTCTAAGATCGAATCACTGTATAGCCATGTGTCCTGTAGTACGACCCCGAACATAGATCTTAAATCTTTATTTGAATAGCTGTATATATTGTTATTGTTTATAAGTATTTTGCCCGAGCTTATAGTATAGAAATTAAGTAAAATTTTTATTATTGTACTTTTTCCGGCACCTGTGTGTCCGACTATGGCCACAGTTTTTCCGGACGGAATTTCAAGTGAAAAATCTTTTATGACCAAATTATTTTCATTATATCCAAAGTTTACGTTTTTAAATATTATATTTGGATTTGAATCTATTTTTGAAGAATCAGTGGAAGTAAGATTATTGGTTTCTTCTTTTTCGTCCAGGAAGTCAAATATCCGCCTTGCAGATGCAATAGTTTGTTGAATAATATTTGAGATATTTGCAATTTGCATAAGTGGATTTATAAATTGTCCAGAATAAGTTATGAACGCCGAAATATCTCCAATCGATATAAGTCTTATCGAGGCTAAGTATCCTCCCATAATACAAACTGCAATATAATTTATATTTGAGATGATACTCATGATCGGCGACATTAATCCGGACAAAAATTCAGATTTCCATGAGGAATCATACATATTCTTATTAAAATCTTCAAATTTTTCTATTGACACTTCTTCCATACTGAAAGATTTTACGATTTCATGTCCGGAATACATCTCCTCAATATGACCGTTAATAAGACCCAAATCATCTTGAAATTTTTTAAAGAGTTTTTGTGCTTTAGAAGCGATAATAGATATAAATATAGAAGCAACGGGGAGTATGCCTATAGACACTAATGACATCTGCCAGCTTATAGAAAACATCATATAAATAGTTCCAACAAACATTATAATTGATGAAATAATTTGACTTATACTGCTTGTAAGGGCAGAGCTTAGTATTTCTACGTCGTTAGTGATATGGGAAATTATTTCTCCGCAGTTTTTGCTTTCTAAGTAATTTATGGGAAGTAAACTTATTTTTTTTGAAATATCCTCTCTTAGCCTGTACGTTATTTTTACGGAAATTTCAGTTATTATATAGCTGCAAATACAAGATGCTAAAGCAAGTATTGAATATAAAGCAAATAATAAAGCAAGTATCTGAAATATACCGTCAAAATCTATACTATTTGATATTCCTGAGTTTTTAAGCAGTGCTCCTTCAGAAAGTTTAGTTATAATTTCTCCGGATATTTTTGGACTTATTGTAGTGATAACAGACGATACTATTGAAAGTATAAATATACAAGTAATTCCGAATTTATAATCCGAAACATAGTTTAAAAGACGTTTAACTGTCGGACTGGATTTTACTTTTTTAGAATCGTTATATTTATTCATATATGATCTCTTCCTTTGGAGTTTGAAGATTAAATATTTCGCGGTATATTTTACAGTTTTTTAATAAATCATCATGTTTGCCCTCAGATACGATTTTACCTTCATCCAGTACTATTATTTTGTCTGAGTGCATTATAGATGCAATTCTTTGTGATAGGATTATAACAGTGAAATTTTTTATATGATTAAATAATGAATTTCTTAAAAAACTTTCAGTTTTAAAGTCAAGAGAGGAGAAAATATCGTCGAAAATGTATATGGGGGACTCCTTTGCAATACTTCTTGCAATAGATAATCTTTGTCTTTGTCCTCCCGATAAGTTTGTACCGTTTTGGTTTACTTTAGTATGAATACCGTCTTTATTTTCTTTTACGAACTCCAGCGATTGAGAAATATTTAAATATTTTTCTATATCGTCTTGTGAAAGATTTTTATTTGAGATTTTAATATTAGATTCTATGTTGCCCGAAAATAGTATACTGTTTTGAGGGGTGTATGAGATTTTTTCCCGAAGTTCTTTTTGCGTTACATTTTTAATGTTTATCCCGTCAATTAAAATTTCTCCGCCGGTTACATCATATAATCTGGGAATGAGCTTTAATAACGTGGATTTACCCGAACCTGTACTGCCAATGATAGCGGTAGTTTTTCCGGGCTCTGCTATAAAATTTACGTTTTGAATTACGTCTTTTCTGGCATTGTCGTATCTAAAAGATACGTTTTTAAATTCAATTTTTCCTTTAAAATTTTTGTTAAAATGTAAAGGTGAAGGTGGATCTTTTATATAAATTTCTTTTCCGAGTATTTCATAAATTCGATTTATAGAAATCATGGATTTGGGAAGAGAAGCTATCATCATTATAATCATAAGGAAAGCCCCGATGACCATTGCAGCGTACTGCATAAATGCCATTATGTCGCCGACTTGCATATTGGACTGCTGTATTTGATAAGCCCCCAGCCATATTATAAGTAGACTTATTAAGTTTATAAATACTGTAAGTACCGGAGACATAAACGTAGATATTCTGGTAACAAATAAAGATATATCCGTAAGTTCGTTGTTTGTTTTTGTAAAGCGTTTTTCTTCTGATTTATCATTTCCAAATATTCTGATAGTAGCTGCCCCGGATATTCTTTCTTTAAGTATTAAATTAAATTTATCAACGAGTTTTTGAATAAGTTCTATTTTGGGAAAAATTATAAATAGCCCTACTAAAATAATTCCTGCTGATACTAATGCTCCAAGGGCGATAGTCCAGATCATAGAGGTGCTTTTTTGCAAAGCCATTATTATTCCTCCTATAAGCATAAATGGAGGAACAAAAAACTGTACTACCATTAAAATGACGCTTTTTACCTGCGATACGTCGTTAGTAGTTCTGGTTATTAGTGAAGCTGTGGAAATTTCATCAAATTCTTTTATTGAAAAGTTTTGTACTTTTTTAAATACATCTGACCGAAGTCTCATAGAAATATTTGCAGACATTTTAGATAATAAATAATTTTGTAAAATGGTGATTACTATGCTCACAATTGTAATTAAAAGCATTGTTAATCCCGATTTTAATATATATGACCTTTGAATTTTTAATGTGTCCATATTTAAATCAGAGTATATTCTCTTATTTATGGAGCATACCGCCTGAACGTTGTCTATAGATATATTTATATCTTTTAAATTTTCTATATTCTTGTTGTATCCGTTTTTTTCGAGGTCATCTAATTTTTTATAAAGATTTTCGAGGTTTATTTCATAATTATTATTTTCTATGTCTATTTGAACTTCGGAATAACCTGAAGATATAATATATTTTATAATATAATTTGCGGTTTCCAAAAAATAATTTTTAAGACTTTGTTTTTCCGATGCCGATATAGAATCGTTTAGTATATAGATGCTTTCGTCTTTTAATATAGGATATTTTTTATTTAATGTTTCTGACTTGCTGATAAAATTATAGAATTCAGAAGTATTATTTTTTAAATTATTTTTGATGTATTTATTGTCAATAAGTGTATATGCTTTAGATATAATATCTTTTTGAGATCTATTCATAAAACAGGAAAATAGCCTGTACGATTCGACCGTCATTGCCTCCGGCACTGGATTTTCTATTCCTCCTTGGTTAATTCCTACGTCAATTATATTTGACATAATACTTGGAAGGAATAACGAACAAAATTGTTGGACTAATAGTCCAACAACTAGAACTAAAAAAGTTATTTTATATGGTTTGAGGTATTTAGTAAAAAAAATAATTTTATCTTTATTAAATATTTTCGTCATAATATTAAACTCAATCTTTTAAAAATTTTTCTTTTTGAGGCAATTATTAATTTTAATTGCAATTGGTCCTAATACTATCGGATGATGTTTTTTGGCTAATGACACTACCGCCATGACATTTTTCGAAGTGGTAGTTTGTTTAGCGGTTTGAATAGCTGTTAAAGTTGCACTTTTGCTTCTTTTATTTATTGCATTTTGTACAGCTTCTGATTTGTTATATTCTGCTTCCATTTCTTTTTTGAATTTTTCAGATTGTGTATTGAATAATGTGTTTAATTTAGAAGCGGATGAAAAAATCTCGTTAATTTTTTTGCGGATGTCATCCAACGATGAGCCTGTTTCCTGACACAAATCATGCAGACCCTTGCAAGATTCCTCAAAGCCATTGGCAGCATTATACAGCGGCTGTCCGCCGATACGTATCCACATAGCCATCCCATCTTTAAACTCAAACCTCTTTAGTTCTTTGATTAACTCATTTACTTTAGAGGCTAATTTATTTTTATCCTGTAATTTTATTAAATCATTGTAGTCAACTGAAAGATATTTTCTTACATTCCCCATCTTCATATCATCTATCTTAAGAGAGGCCAATGCCGTTTGTGTATCACCATTTATTAGGCCTTGTTTATTCAGTTCCCCAAGAAAGGCTCCAACACCTTCGGCAGTATTTTGTTCTATTTTGCTCCAATCAAGTTTAGTTTTAACTTGTCCTATTCCTTTGGCCGCCTTAACAGATTTATTATAGCTTTTAAGAAATTCTGAACTTTTCTCCTTTATGTCTTCTTTAGTGATATCTTTGTTGTTAATTGCATTATAATAATCTGTAAAAATCTGTTTATATTTTTTTAGGTCTTCTTTTGAAGTTTTTTGTAATTCTGATTTAGCCATAATATATACCTCCTAATATTTGAGATATATAAATTATATATATATATATATATTAATGTCAAGATTTTATTGTGTATTTTAAATAAAAATTTATAAAATCATCTATTTCTCCGTCCATTACAGCTGAGACATTTCCAACTTCGTAACCTGTTCGATGATCTTTAACCAGTGTATATGGCATAAAGACATACGACCTTATTTGAGAGCCCCACGTTATTTCTTTTTGTACACCTTTGATGTCTTCTATTTTTTCAAGATGTTCGCGTTCTTTTATTTCTACGAGTTTTGACTTTAACATTTTCATAGCCATATCGCGATTTTGATGTTGGCTTCTTTCATTTTGACAAGCTACTACTATTCCTGTAGGAATATGAGTAAGTCTAACTGCGGAAGATGTTTTATTTACGTGTTGACCTCCCGCACCACTTGCTCTAAATACGTCCATTTGTATATCATCCGGAGATATTTCCACATTAATTTTATCGTCAATTTCGGGTATTACTTCAATAGATGCAAAAGAGGTATGTCTTCTTCCCGATGAATCAAAAGGTGATATTCTTACTAATCTATGTACGCCGGATTCGCCTTTTAAATATCCATAAGCATTTTCTCCTTCTATGAGCATGGAAGCACTTTTAAGTCCTGCTTCTTCTCCGTCTAAATAGTCTAGAAGTTTTACTTTATATCCATGCCTATCTGAAAATCTTGAATACATTCTATAAAGCATTTCTACCCAGTCTTGTGATTCCGTACCGCCGGCGCCGGCATGAAAAGTTAAAATTGCATTATTTGAATCGTATTCTCCTGTTAGAAGAGTTGATATAGTTTGACTTTCTAAATCGTTTATAATATTTTTTATTTGAGATTTAATTTCCCCAGCAAGCGATATATCTTCTTCCATATCACAAATTTCGATTAAGTCTAATGTATCGCTATAAGATTTTTCAAGATTTATAAATTTATTAAGTTTCGATTTTGCCCGGCTTGCTTTTTCAAGTATTTTCTGAGCATTTTTGGGATCATCCCAGAAATCCGGAAGCGCAGATTTTTCTTGGGCATTATTTATTTCTTTATTAAGATTATCTATATTTATAGCTTCTTTTAGGGAGTCAATTTGCGGTTTTAAAGATATTAGTTCTGACTTTAATTCTTCAAACTGTACTATTTTTAACGCCTCCTTTTATAGTTGTCGGACTGAATCGGAAATCAAATTTGAGCATAGATAACATGTCAATAGAGGTATTTTTATATTTTTTTCAATTAAAATTTCGCCTTTACTCAAAGTGTCTAAAATTTTGATGATTTTAACAGTATTTAGATTTGAAATATTATAATTATGAGATGTGTAATTTTCAATTATCAAGTCTTTTGAGTACCGTAAGAGTTTTTTAAAACCGACTTTATTTTTTGAAAATTTGGAGGTTATTTTTAATATTTCCAGTTCGTTTTTATTTAGAAGATATTTATTAAATTTTTTAGCTTCGGAAAGTATATTTTCGTCGATTTCAAGTTCATTACTATGAATTTTAAAGCAGGTTAGTCTTGATATAACTGTGCTTAGAAGTTATAGTCTGCTGGAACATATCATTATAAAAATAACGCTTTTTGGAGGTTCTTCAAGAATCTTTAAAAATGCATTTTGAGCTTGGGGCGTAATAATAGAAGTGTCCGGAAAAATATATATTTTATAATCGCATTCGTTTGGGGTAATATATGCACTTTTTTTAAGATTTCTAATTACATCTATGCCGATAGTTTTTTGATTATTTATAGGACTTATAAATTCTACGTCAGGATGGATGCTGCCGTCTATTTTTTTACAACTTACGCAGTTATTGCATGGAAGATTTTGGTTTCCCCGGCACATTAGTATTTTGGCTATATTTGTGGCTACATCTGTACCTGAATTTTTATTGTCTGATTCAAGAAGAAGTGCATGAGGGATAGTTTTTTTAGCAGCAAGATCATATATTTTTTTAATCTGTTTATTTTGAAAAAAGTTTTCCTTTACCATTTATCTATACCTTTTCATATTGCTCTACATTAAGTACAAATATAGTAGCTCCGCCTACTGTAACTTCAAAGGTAAGCGGGTTTATTACGCTCATATCCATCGGCATGGTACTTGGCATAACCTGAGTTCTTTTACTGCTGCATTTGGATATTATGTCAATTACTTTTTTTACTTTACTGTCTTCTACCCCCGTGATTAACGTTGTATTTCCAGACTTCAAAAAGCCGCCGGTAGTGGCGAGTTTTGTAACTTGAATTTTTTCTTCTGTAAGTGCGTTCATTACAACTCCGGAATCTTCTTTACTCATTATTGCGAGTACTAACTTCATATTAATTTTTCCTCCTAAGCGAAGTTTTAAATTATTTTATCACATCTACTTTATTAATACCACAATTTATAAGTAAAGACTGTTCTTCTTTACGTATTTTTTCACCCGGTATGAGTAGTGGTATGCCCGGAGGACATGGTGCTATGGTTTTAGATACGTATTTTCCTATACTGCTGTTGACGTGAACTGTTTCTGACTTTGAAAATATAGCGTCTCTTACGGTATAATTTGTATTTTCAGGAAGTCTGATGTAATATTCATTTTTTTTACTTTCAGGGATTTCTTTTTTTGGAATTAAATTTAAAATTGCATTTTTAAGTCTTTGAAAGTCTATATCCTTATTAAACGGGGAAGGAATAAATATGGAATAGTATTTGTCACAGTGTTCAGGTTCGACTTTATACTTATGAAGGTACTTTCTGAATTCGTCCCCGGTGTATCCTATATTTGAAGTATTGAGAGTTATTCTCGCAGGGTCTGAGAATTTACTTTTATGAAGTATATTTTTTTGACCGGATATTTTTTTTATCACCGTAATTTTTTGAATAAAGTTTTTAAATTCTTTATAGGAATGATTTATTATCCAGTCTATGCAGACGTCTATGGACGACAAAATCAAAAATGACGGACTTGTAGATCCAAATATACTCATCGAATATTTGGTGTTTGGCAAAAATTTTTCGTCCATTATATGAAGCAGGGCACTTCCTGTTAAAGCCGGCAGGGTTTTATGTATGGAGTCGGCAACTAAAGACGCTCCCTGATTTATGGGATGTAAATTTTTGTCTATACATATTAAATGGGATCCGTGTGCGTTATCTACTAAGAGAGGTACGTTGAATTTTTTACAGACACAAGAAATTTCTTCTATATTTAAAATATCTCCGTAGTAGTCCGGACTTGTTAAAAATACGGCTTTTATATTTTTATTTTCTTTTAGAATATTTAAAATATCGTTTGGATTTATATAGTATGGAAGACTTGGGTCCAAATATTTTTGTGGCATTATGAAGTGGGGTATGATATTTAGAAGAGCCATTGTATTTATAACTGATCTATGAATATTTCGGACGAAGATAATATGATTGACTTTTTCTGTGCAGACTAATTTAAGCATAGTTTGCACGCAAAGAGTATTTCCGCCGGTTGAAAAAAGAGTTTTTTTGGTTCCGTAAAATTTTGTGGCTTTGCTTTCGGAAGTGTTTATAAATGAAGTGGGATCGTATAGATCATCGGTGTCTGGAAGTTCTGTAATATCCATTTCAAGGTCGAGATATTGTTTAAGCAAGATATTGTTTTTATGACCCGGAGTGTGAAATGAAGATCTATTTAAAAGATTATATTTTTTTATAGCTTTATAGATATTATTTTGTTGCATAAAATAGACCCTTTCTAAAATTGGTTATAATTTTAAATATTATAGTAAACAATAAAAAATAGAAAGGGGAATTTATTATGGATTATTTAAAAGCTTTTATAATAGGTGGATTATTATGCGTTATTGCGCAGATACTTATTGATCGCACTAAAATGACACCTGCTAGGATACTTGTATTGTTTGTAGTTTTAGGAGTAGTGCTTACTGCAGTTGGGGTCTACGAGCCTCTGGTACAGTTTGCCGGAGCTGGAGCGACTGTTCCTTTGTCGGGGTTTGGATATATAATGGCTAAAGGTGTCATACAGTCAATACAGGAGCATGGTTTGATTGGAGCACTTATGGGGGGGCTTACGGCCAGTGCGGCAGGGATATCGGCGGCGGTGCTTTTTGGATATATAGCTGCTCTTTTATCTAAACCTAGTGACAAATCTGTATAAAAATAGCAAATATATTTATAATTATTGTCAATAAAAAACATTTTTTATTGACAAACTATATATATATATATATAATTGTGATGTAAATTGGTTTTTATATGAATAATTATTTTCGAAATATAGTTAATAAGGAGAAATGTGATTATGGCTATACCTAATTATAATAGTAACATTCATTCTTTGGAAATAGGTGGGAAATGTTTTGTTCGATCATCTTTTATAAAATATGTTTTGGGGGCTTTAGTACCTTTTTATGGAAAAGATGATGAAGGAAATAAACAAAAACCTAAGCTCGGTGTATTTGATGGGTATAGTTACGATAAAATGTATACTGATATTGAAAAAGAGGTAAAAAAAATTCCTGAAAACAAAATTGTTAGCGTAAATAGTGTCCGTAAGATTATGAATATCTTAAAAAAATATAAAGGGGAAAAATCTCCGAATAAGAAAGAGTATGTAGACGCTTTTATAGGGGCATTTACGCCTTTAGAAGAAAATGTTAAAAATACAACAGAATATATTAAATATAAAGTGGAAGAATGGGAGAGTCTTTGTTCGAGAGATCTTTGTGGGTTTGCAACGACA
>CAQBRY010000014.1 GCA_948762645.1 uncultured Eubacteriales bacterium
TAAAGTAAAGGAATTATGTGGCAATGTTGAAGTATGGTTAGATAATAGTAGTGTTGATAGGATGTATGATAACTCTAGGGTTGATAAAATGTATGGTAATTCTAGGGTTAAAGAAATATATAATGAGTCTATTATTAAAGAAATGTATGGTAATTCTAGGGTTAATGTAATGTATGATGATTCTAGGGTTGATGTAATGTATGGTAATTCTATTGTTAGTGCAATGTATGATGATTCTAGGGTTGATGTAATGTTTGATGATTCTATTGTTAGTGCAATGTATGATGATTCTAAGGTTAAAGAAATATATAATAATTCTATTGTTAGTGCAATGTATGATAATTCTAGGGTTGATAAAATGTATGGTAATTCTAGGGTTAAAGAAATGTGGAATGATTCTAAGGTTGATAAAATGTATGGTAATTCTAGGGTTAAAGAAATGCGTGGAAATTCTAGTGTTGATAAAATGTATAATGAGTCTATTATTAAAGAAATGTGTGATAATTCTAAGGTTAATGTAATGTATAGTAATTCTAAGGTTGATAAAATGTATGGTAATTCTACGGTTGATAAAATGTATGGTAATTCAATCGCATTTAATTATAAGAATTATCATAATATAGAAATTATGATTTCTGAAGAAGGAAAGTTTAATCTGGTTGTAAAAGAAATTTAAAAATTAGTGATTTTAGAAAGGATAATATTTTATGAAAAAAATTATAAATATTTTAGTAAGTATTACAAGTATGGTTTTAATTAGTCATTTTTTCAGTTTTGCACAAGATAAACTGACAGATAATAATTATATTCCTATTGAAGATATAGCTTATTATTATATTGATGAATATGATTATCCATGTTTTACGTTAAAAGATGTTAATTTTCAACTTGATAATCCGTTAAATATGAGTTATACTGATATTATGGATAATTTGGAAGATAAAACAAAGGAATATAAGAATAATTATATTGATATGCGTAGGGTGATTAATTTTAAAGTAACTGAAAATGGTTTAATGTTATATCTTGAAGATGGTTCAGGGTATTATTGGGAAAATGATAATTAATTATTGAATATATGATTAAATAAGAGGATAAAGAAAATGTATGCAGGTTATAATTTCAATAAGGATGAATGTGAAGATATAATTAATATTATTAGAGAAGCTGGAAGTATTTGGAGTAAAAATTTACCTTTATATTTATCAACAATTATAAATGAAGAAATAGAAGAAATAATAGAAAAAGAGTTTGATGGCGATGATGTAAATGGATATATTTTTTGTGAAACGGTAGACGATTTAATTATTCCTGCGATTAAAATTGTTTATTCCGATCAAATTGATTCAAAATTGAAAGATTTATTATGTAAATTTGTTTTAGATATAAATAAAAAAGAAACGCTTTATACTACATTATTGGATAGTATAAAAAATGATGAAAGAATAAAGCGTTTAAAAAAGAGTTATTGTACTGAAAAGGAAGCTATTGAAAATGGAATAGAAAATCCATTTGAATATTCATGTTGGGAATGTGGGGTAAAATTTTATGCAGAATGGAGAAGTGATTATTCTCCTGCTGCAATTTGTCCTATTTGTGGAACAAGTAATAGATAAGAAATAGCTTTTTTATGAAATTGAATAGAGATAGATACAATAAATTGAGAATATTAAAAAAAACGAAAATAAAAGGATAAAAAAATGACATTACTACAGATTGCAGAAAGTATAAAGTCTGATTGGAGCAAGGCATTGTGGGATTGTAATAAAAATTATGAAAATGCAGAAGGTATTATAATTGCCATAAAGAATAGTATGACAAACGTAAAAAATCCAAAAAGCGCGATATTTGAAATTGATAATTATGGTCACATATCAATAAACGGGAAAGAATTTGCATATTGTGTTGATGCTTTTGCTTGTCCGCCAGATTATGAGCGATACCTGAAAGAAAAATAATAACATATTTGTAATTTTTTATAAATTTTTAAATTTCTATTGACGTTTTTTCTTTTATTGTATATAATAATGATAAGAAATCAAGTGATTTCTTCAATAAATTATGTACTGTGACCGTATAAAACAGTAACCATAAAAAGAAGGTACGGGTTCAAATTATTTCCGCTACCCAGTATGCGGCTAATAAAAGGCTGGGGTTCAAATTATTGCCCTGCTTATTAGTAGGGCAATTTTATGTACATAAGGAGAAAAAATGGAAGTTGGAAAATTATATTTCATAAAAAATTCTTTTTATGAAATATTTTTAGATTGTAATTTGTTAATTAACAAAGAAATAATAAATGGAAAATTACATGGCAGGCCGTGTTGTTATGCTTTTCAATTTGATAAAAAAGATAAAAATATTTATTGGATGATTCCTATTTCTTCTAAAGTTAAAAAATATGAAGAAATTTATAATAAATATTTAAAAAAATATGGAAAATGTGATAATATTAGTTTTGGATATGTTTTGGGTGAAAAGAAAGCATTTTTACCACAAAATCTTTTTCCGATAACAAAAAAATATATAGATGGAATTTACATCGATAAAAATACAGGTAAGGCTATTAATATTGCTAATGATTTGATGGCAGAATTAAATAAAAAAGCAAGAAAGAAGATTAGATATAATCAACAAGGAAAAAAATTTGGAATGACTGATATTATGAAAATTTATAATGAATTAATAAAAGAAAAGGAGTGATTAAAATATTTTCAAATATAATACGAAAAATTTTACAAGATTGTGAAAATAACGGAAGAAAAGTTACACAAATAGAACTTGCTAATGTTTTAGGAATTAGTAGACAGGGGTTTACAAATAAAATGACAAGAGATAGTTTTTTTATAGATGATGTTGTAAAGATTGCTGATTATTTAGGAATGAAAGTAATTTTAAAAGGAACAAATGAATATGTTATTGAAAAAGAAGATTAAAAATTAATCTTCTTTTTTTGTGAAATAAAATAAGTAAACAAAAAGTGTACAATATAAATGGTTAAAGAAATCATCTTTAACTAGAGTACCAAAAGAACTCTTATAAATCTCTTTTGGGTTGATGGTGGAACAAGTGCAGTATTGCGAAAGGGTAACGGTCAACAGAATTTTATATGTTTTGTAATGTGGCCATAGACAGTTTCAAGCCTGTAATACAGAGAACAAAACAGAATCTAATAATATAAAGGCAAATAGAAAGGATAAAGGTGATTTTATGACAGTAAGAATTTATTTAAGTAATTTATCATTGTATGTTGAAGGTAAAGAAAATGGAAGATGGTTACAACTTCCTATGGATTCAAATAAGTTACAATATTTTTATCATGAAATAGTAGGATATAATCAAGAGCATATTATTCTTGATTATAATGCAGCATTCAAGATTCATGAATATGAAAATGTTTTTGAATTAAATGAAATGTTAGAAGAAATTTTAGGTTATAACCTGGAAGAAAATAAATTAAAAGCATTGTTTAAAATTGGACTTGATAGAGATGAAATTTTTGGAGCATTAATAAATGGCAGTTTTGATATTATTGATGTTAATGAAGTATCTGCAGGATGGAATTCATCTTTTATACCTGAAGAGATTTATGGAATGGTACTAAATGAAGTAGGTTATAATAATTTATTTTCACAACCAATTCCAGAAGAAATGATAGATTATATAAATTTTGAACAAATTTATATATGTTTATCTATAAATGATGGATGGCAACCTGTGGAAGTTGATAAAACTACATACTTAGTAAGAATTTATTAGTGTAAAGGTAATAAAAATTAAAGAAAAATAATTATAAAAAGGAGTAAAGACATGAGTAGTTATATTATGAATATGGAAACTCAAAAGTTAGAATTACATTTTGATAAGTCCGATTATATGGGATTATCAGATGATTTAAAAAAGGAAATTAAAAGTAATTTTCTTTTTAGTCAAAAAGCTAATGCATGGGTGAGTCGGGCAAAATTCCCGAATTTATGGAGAGCAGAAGAAGTTGCTAAAAAAATAGGACTTGAAAATGCTGGAAAAGTTGGTCAAATTTTAAGTTTTGCAGAACAAATGGAACAGAAGGCAGAAAGAGCAGAAGCAAGGGCGGAAAGATATGATTATAAATCAGAAAAAGCTCAAGAAAAAGGAAATGTATTACAAAAACCAATTAATGATATGCATGGAGATATTGCATTTTTTACCCAACCGAATATTAATACTAGTGCAGGACGAGCATTTACTAAACAGCGCGAAAAAATGTTTTCTGCCTGGGAAAGAGGGTTTGAAGAATTTAAAAAATCTGAGTATTATGCTGAACGTGCAGCGATAGCACGACAAACGGCAGAAGATACAAAACCAACAGATAAAGGATTTATTGATAGGAGAATAAAGGATGCAGAAAAAACCATAAGAGCACAAAGGAAAAATATTGAAGTATATCAAAAATATATTGAAAGAATTAAATCTGGTGAAGAAATTAAACGTTATAATGGTGATATTCTTACATTAGAATTAGTTCAAGAATGGATTGAAAAAACAGAAATGATTATTGAAAATGCAATTAGTAAATCTATTTATTATCATGAGTGTTTAGAAAAAGTTGGAGGAATTGCATTTTCTAAAGATAATATTAAAGTTGGTTATATTATCGAGCTTAATAAATGGGGGAAATGTAGAGTAACAGGAGTTGGAAAGGTAAATATTTCATATTGCATTATAGAAGGTGGAGCAGCAGGTTACGGAGGAAAAGCTACTTATGCAGAAATAGAAAATATTATATCAGAAGAAGTGCAAGATATGCCCGCACATCCTTTTAAAGTTGGTGATACTTATACTATAGATGTATGGAATAGTGAAAAACATATTAGAGAACCAAAAGAATATACAGTTATAAAAACAACGCCTGAGAGAGTTACATTAAAACATGGAGAAGAAAAAGCTATTAGTCGAAAGCCCAGAAGAGTTAAAGATAATAGTATAAATGGTGTTTGTTGGGTTATAGATTTAATTAATGATTTTGGTGGAACTATTTTTAAACAGGAATTAATCATAGGAGGAATAAGAAATGTTTAATTTTAGAATTATTAATTTACCGGATGGAAACCAGTTAATTGATGAAAGATTAAAAACACCTTATGATAGTATTACAGCTACAGAAATGATTGAATATAAGGCTTGGGAGGAAAATCTTGCAGTTATGAGAAGAATAAAAAATGAAATGGAAAAAGAAAAGAGAGAACGGATTAAACGACATAGAAAAATTATTAAAAATCCATTTTGGAGATTGGGATATATGTTAGGTGTAATAAATTGGTAAAGAAAGGAAAATTATGAATAATTATTATTTTTATATAATTGGTTTTACAATATCTATTTCTTTTATATTTGCATCTGGAATAGAAAAAGGATATTTTTCTTGTGTAAATCTTGTTTGTGGTATAATTGATGGAATTTTTATAGGATATTATATAAGCAAGCTTATGAATCAAGGAAAGGATAAAAATGAGAACAACTAAAAAAGAACGAGAGAAAAATGCCAGGGAATTTTATCAAATGTTTATGAATGGTAATTATTGTCAAGCTGCTATTGTAGTTAATAGAATTAAAAGATCAACAATTAATAGATGTCAATTTCTAACAGTTAAATCTTCCCTCGCTTACATGGAAAACCCAGTAATGATTGCAGAATCCATTATGGGTATATCTGGATGCTTTTATGAATTACTAAGTTTTTTAAAATTTTCTGAACAACAAAAAAATTACTTTGATGATGATTTTAATAATTGGTTAGAAAAAAATTATAATTTTAAAATTATATATAAAGATGGTTTAGTATTTATGTTGGGAAAATGTAATAGGAAGGTGTAAGTATGAGAATAAATGAAATTGATTTTAATAAAATTAAGTCTGTAAAGAAAAAATGTATTTGTTTTGCTAAAGATGGAAATACTGTGGTAAAACCTTATAGGATATTATATGAATTAAAAAATATTATTCCTGATATAGATTATAACAATCTTTATATTGAAAAAGTAGAATATAAATTTTACAATCAATATTTTTTGTGGGAAGAATTGAAAGGAATTTGTATTCGTCGGGTCGAAATACATGAAAGTGAAATTTCAAAATTATTTCAAAATATTAATAAATACGAATTTTTTGGAACAGACGGTTATTTGGAGATGTTAAATGAAATTGAAAATGAAGGTGGATACATAAATAAATTAAATATTGAAGTTTGTATGATATTAGGTGAAATGGATCTTGCTATGAATTATAAAAAATACAGGGAAGATTTTATTGCTGCCAGGGAATCATATGAAAAAGCGGAAAGAGAAGCAAGAGAGTTAATAAGAATGGAAAAAGAACTTCAAGAAAAAGAAGAAAATGAAAAGGAAATAATTAAAGCAGAAAATATTATTAAAAATCGTCAAGTTTTAATTAATAAGCCGTTTTTGGATAATACTATTATTTTTTATTTAATGAAAAAACATAATGTTAAAGTTCCGTTAAAAACTCAGGGATGGATAAATAAAGCATTAGCAAAAATTTTATACAATGAAACAGGTATTTCATATACTTATTATAAGGGGTATAAAGAAAGTACAGTATTCTACAAGTATCTTAAAGAATTGGAATCGAAGATTTTAGAAAGCGCATAAGGAGGAATTTTAGATGCTAAATGTACAAGATTATGTTAGACAAGCTGCTCAAAAATATGGATGGTTTAAATATTATTTGACTTTATGGCCTGCAAGAATTGGCACACATCCAAAAGAAGGATTAATGGATTTTATCAATTATGATAGTCGTACAGAAGTAGAAGGAAAAAAGGTATGGGCGGAAATATATTATAATCGGCAACTTACGAAAGACGAATTAAATGAATATGAAATGGTAGCTGGATTTTAAATTAAAGGATAGTGGATTATGGGAAAATTTACATCAGAACAAAAATTATTAAATTTAATTATGGAAGGATATTGGTGGAAATGTATTAGTAAAAAAAATGACAGATTTGCTGACAGAGATATTAATGATTTATTGGAAAAATTTATCAAAAGTTGCAAAACTACATATGATCCGTTTGATTTAAACAGATCAGTTTTAAATCTTATTAATTCTCAAAAACGAAAGTTATATAAAACAATGTTAAATAGTGGAATTTTGGAAAGGTAATAAAAATATGAAATTAAATAAAGAAAAATTTTTAAAAACGGAAGTAGGGGAGGAACTTAAGTGCTGTATTATCTCTTGGGACAAAGCCCTGGACTCTTGCCGAGTAAATGAATATTATACCGAAGAATATAAGCGCGGACGCAGGGTTGCCAACTGGTGTCAGGCTCAATGGGAAGTATATAAAATGGTACTACGACAATTCTTCAATATTGAATATAATTTTACTCGAACAAATGAATATTTTGGACTTGTAACTGATGATAATGATTGGTTATTTAAGATAAAAAGAATAAAATAAAAATTATAAAATGTATAAAAGAATGGAATAAGTGATGATAATATGACAGAAATTAAAGAAGTTTATCGAAATGATGATATAATTGCTTATGATGGTGGCTTTAAAGATACTTTTGGAAATAAATTTTTTGTTGTTGTTGATGAAACATTACAAGAATTGCGCCTTTATAGTAGATATAAAGATTTTCATAAAAGACGTAATTCTTTAAATTGTATGAAGTTTAATTATGTATGGATTCCTGAATATGGAATTGTAATTAATATAACAGAAACAACAAAAAGAAAGATAGAAAATTTATTTCCAGGATATAAGCATACAGAATGGCAAGTTTAAAAATGAAATAAATTTATAATTAGTTAGAGGGCATTAATAGAAATATTTATTAGTGCCTTTTATAGTGATTATAAGTATATAGTAAATGGAAAAATAAAAAGTGGAAAGGATGGTTTAAATTATGGTAGATAAAACATTATTGGAGATGTTTACAGAACTTGCAAACAGTAAAAAAGCGGAGATTGTAGAATTACAACATATATATATGGCAAAACAAATTGAAAATGAAATAGTTCGTGAACGATTTAAAGAAGTATATAATAAGGTATTAGCAGAGAATTCTTTTTACTCTGATTGTAATTGTGAATGGATAAAAAAGGGGAAAATTTCTAAAATTTTTAAAGGTGATAGAATTCTTTCAAGTGACGATCAATGGTTTATGAGTACGGAAGATTATGATAAATTTTTGGAAATTTGCAGAAAAGAATTTTTTATTGTTGGTCTTACCGATGAGGAGGGAAGATACACAAGGGAAACTAACACAGAAAATCAATTAGATGATATTAAAGAAAAGTTAATTCGTTTGGCGGTAGAAATTTTACCAGATAATTTTCCTAATAAAAAATTATTAGAGGATGCTATTGAGTATAAATGTTATCAATCATATAAGACACGGGAAACACTTTTTGAATTAGTTATGAAACTGAGATGAGGGGTTATAATATGAAGGTTATAAAGCAGGCTGTAATGCCAAATGGAACAAAAATTCAGTTAGAGGATTGGAGCGATAAAAATACAAAAGAATATTCTGAATTATATGGATTAATAATCGGTGCATATCCAATAGCAAAGAATACTGGGAAATATAGATGGATAGAAAGTGGTCAAACATTTAGACTTAGTATTCCCATGAATCAGTATAGAGGATATTCAAATGATGATGTAAAAGCGGATTTTGAAGCGTTGAAGAGTGGCGAAAAGTCGTTAGAAGATTTAGCGGATCATTTTTGGAACGGTGAAAAAGATATGTGGTTGTTTGGAATGAATGTTGAATATAAAGGATGGTGATTGTATGGCATATTATAGTAGTCCTAAAAAATATGAAATGGCAACGGGAAAACGATTTACGGAAAATTGTAGTTGTATCCATGTTACTGGAAGCATTAGAGGAATGGTTAAATTAGGATTCTGGAGTAAAGATAGCGACAAGGTAAGACATGGAAAGTGGATTTATCAGTAACCTTGAAACAATGGTTTTAAGTGGAAGAAAGGAGAAAATTTATTATGACAAGAGCAGAATTTGAAAGTAAAACCTTTGAAGAGGTTATGGAGCAATTAAATGAAGAAAAAGACGATATAACAACATATGAAATGTTAAAAGAATTTGCAGTTAGTAAAATTGAGGAAGATAATCTTTTTATTGCTATACATATTTTAGAAGCAATTAATAATGATTCAGCGGAATGGTATATATATGATTATTGTATGGGGACACTCCAAACTCCATCTTCTGTTACCTGTAAAGAAGACATTGAACATGAATTTTCGTTTGATGATTAGTCAATGGTTGAAATAATGACTTTAAGTGGAGGTTAAAAATTTTATGGCACAAAAAGTAACGAAAGAAGAATTTTATAATACAATTAGTAAATTGGATGTAATTGTAACATTCAAGGGAGATAAAGGAGATTTTCTGTGGCAGATAGATTTTTGTCTTAGATATGGAAAAAGAGTTGGATATATAAAACCTATAGATACGTATGGATTTTTTGAATATTATTTGGAAGATTAATTTAATAAAAAATACATTTAATTATAGAGGTAGATATGAAGAAATATTATTATAACGTTACTGGGAAAAGCAAGCAAGAAGTTATGAATGAATTTGTTCGTATTTGTAAAGTTGGAACTTCAAGGGATTGTAGGATTTTTGTTGATGAAGCAAAAAGGCATGGTATTTCATATGAAGAACTTTATGAATACAAACGAAGTATGGGCAAATAAACTCAGAATTTTATATAAATAGTGTGATAAAAGGAGAATTAAATGATATTATATGGGGTTAAAATAAATAAAAGTGCCATAAAAATATTTTCTATCGCTAAAATAAATAAATATAATTTAAAGGAAATAAATTCTTTATCTTTAAATAAATTAACAATAATATCTAGTTCTTTTGTCGATTTATATTTTAATTGTATGGGAATTGGTGAAAAAGTTATGATTGATGCTATTTTTCATGGTGTAAAGAATAATTCTCCCGAAATTTATTTAAAAAATGCAATTCATTTTCGATTATTTGATTTGATAATAATGCATAAATTAAAAAATAAGATTGTTATAAATTTTGAAGATAAAATTATCTTTGCAAATGGAAATAGATCATATAATTTTGTTAAATGGGGAAAATAGGCACAGAATTAATTTCTATTTTAAAATTATCTTATTATGTAAATGATGATTATTGAAAAGCAACCGAAGGAAATACGAAGAAAGCATTATTACAGTTTTTAGCATTAGCGTAAAATACGTCCTGATGAAATATAGTAAGTATATTAAAAAGCAGTAAAAATTGGATTCCAAAAGGAAATGGGGAATATAAATGAATATAGATATAATAACAAATAAATTAAAAGAATATTTATTATCTGACAAAGCAACAATAAATGATATAGAATTATTTCTTAATTATTCTATATCATCAGATGCTCTTGAAAGATTAGAAATTTATATTGATGAAGTAGTTGTTCAAATGCCAGATGAAATTATCAAAAAATATTATGATAAATTTTGTGGATAAAATTATGATTGAAAGGGATAAAATAATGACTTTAAAATCAGAAAATCTTATTGAAATTACATGGCTTATTAAAGAATATATAACTAGTGAAGATATACAAATGGAGATGATTTCATATGCAGAACTAAAAGAAATTATTAATAATCTTTCGGATAAATTTGAAACATTATATTGTGATGCGGATTGGAATGAATTAAATTATTGTAATGAAATTGAAAAATTCACCAATAAAGAAATTGCATTAGAACTTTGGCATAGGTTCGGAAATGTACCATTAAATCCAGATACTGAAGAAATCGAAGAAGAATGGAATGGGTTTCCTGCCGAAACATTTCGTGAAGATATATGGAAATGGTTTGAAAGAACTTTTGGTGTAAGTGTTGCAAAAGATTTAATGGGACAAGGAAAATAAAACAATAAAGGAGTAATATAATGGCAAAATTTAAAGTGGAAATTGTAGAAACATACAGAAGATATATAGAGATAGAATCATACAATGAGGATATGGCTTATCAAGAAGTTGATGATAAGATACAAGAAGGAATTATTAATCTTCCTTGTGATGGAGAAGGTTATGGATATGATAGGGAGTTATTTGTGTCAGAAATAAAAGAAAATAATAAATGATTGGAGAATGAAAGATGGCAAAAATAGATGTTATAAATAATAAAATGGCAATGTTTATGCTATGTGAAGCAATAGGACAAGATAGGGATGTAATAAATGTTCAAGCAGATGAAAATGGATTATATGATGTAAAAATTATATTTAATGGTCAAGAATTAAATGTAGAAAGATTTATAGAAAATTTATACAGAAGTTATCAAAATGAAGTAAAGAAGCAAGCTGCCGATTTATTGAGTATAGAATATGATAAAATAATTAAAAAGGTTTATGAGATACAAGAGGCATTAGAACATCATAATAAAATTTTTGATGAAAAAGTTTATTCTTTTTAATATCATTAATATGGGAGAAAGGCGGGGATTATGAATAAAGATTTTGAAAAAAGACATGAAAAACTGCTTGTAGAAGCTGAAAAGAGTCCTTTAGTGATATTATCTGCAGTGGAGAGTAGAGGAGGGTATATATGTAAAACTCAGCCATTCGTTACTTCCAGGGAAGAAATAAGGTGTACAGATAGGGCATTTATTGAAAAATATTGTCTATAATGCTTAAAGGATAGGGGAAATGGGTAATTATTTAAAAATGAATCTTTCTGACAGAGAAACTATTTACTAGTGTATTTATATATATGAGATTATCAAAACAGCAGATTATTTGAAAAAATTTAAACTATATAGCAAAGGAGATAAAAATGTTAAAGTTTACAATAGATTCGAAGGAATTAAAAACGATGATTGATAAAAGTGTTGCCATTCTTAACAAAAAAGCATTAATTTCTTCATTAACAAAATTATATTTTAAAATAGAAACAGATGGAATTTTAAAAATATTAGGAACAGATTTAACAGATTTTGAACATTATGTAGAAATTAGAAGTGCTAATGCATGGAATATAATCCCAGGAGAGTTTGGAATTGATATTGATGATTTAAAGGTTATTATTAAAATGAATGGTAATATCACTATTGAAGATATTAGTATAAAATCAGATTATAAGATAAAGGTAATATGTGGTAATAAGACTGTAACAATTCCCAAATATGAGGATAAAAATGTTACTTTACCATTTTTAAATGATACAGAAGAATGTATTTTAACAGTAAAAGAAGCATGGTTATTAGATACTGTTACAAATTTATTTTTTTACACAAGTAATAAAGAACATAAGACTTATCCAGTACATCAATCTTTTAATTTTAATACAAAAAATAAAAGAGTAGAAGCATTAAACGATTATATGATTGGTATAAGAACTTTAGATGAAAAAGATATTAATAAAGAAAATGATAATTTAATATTACATAATATATGTGTACCAATATTTAAAAAAATATTGAATAAAAAATCATTAGAAAATATTAAGTTATTACAAGATAATAGATATATAAAAGCACAAGGGAATGATTTTACATATATTACTAAAAGAATAAAGGGTACATATTTAGATGTTGAAAAATTTTTAACAAAAGATTATAAATATTCTTTTAATGTAAACAGAAAAAATATATTGTCAATCATGAAATATAATTATGATTTATTAAAAGGATTTGATAAAATCCCAGTAATATTATATAATAAAAACAATAAATTATATGCTTATTTCAAAACAAAAAAATATAAGGTAGTTGATATTATAGAAACTGAAAATATGCATATGAATGCGAATTTACATATTGGTTTTAATCCATATTATCTTGCTAATATTTTTAATATAATTGATGTAGATAATCCAATATGTAAAGGTATAGATAATAAATCACCATTGTTTATTTATGGAAAGAAATATATGTTTTTTATTATGTCAATGTATCTTAAAACTGAAGTTATAGAAGAAATGAAACAGAGCATTAATTGAAATAAAGATACTTAATTAATTTGAGAAAATTTACATAAGAAATTAATAGTAAAAACAAAAGTTTGATATTGAAACTTGTATTTTATAAAAATAAATTATAGAATATAAGTGGTCATATATTGGAAAGGAATAGTAAAAATATGAATGAATTTGTAATTGAATGGATAAAAGGAGCAAGTTATGCAGGAGTTACGGCTCCATCGGGTACAGCTTTAAAAGCAAAATTGTATAGATTAGCAAAAGAAAATCCAAATGAAGTTAAAATTATAGTAGAAAATAATGATGGTTCTATTTATGCACATATACCTATTAATTATGTAAAAATTAGTCCGCCTAGAAAAGTTTCAGAAGAACAAAGAGAGGCAGCAGGTGAAAGATTTAAACAAATGTGGAAAAATAAAAAGGAGAATTAATTTATGGAATTTTTTCTGAGTGGTTTATTTATTATTGGATTTATTATCTATGTAAAATGGCAAGAAGGGAGTGCATCCAATTACTGTAATACTCACGAGATCGACTGGAAGAAGGCGAATGAAGATAAAACAATGCATGGATTATCGAATATGGAAGTTAATGCCAATATAAAAAGTGGGAAGTATAACAAAAGTCATTAAATAATTAATGGCTTTTTTATTGTTGAAAAAAATTAAAAAAAATAGTATAATAATAAAGGAGGAGAGAGGAAAATGTCATGGTATGAAGGGATTTATTCTTGTGGACATGAAGGTCGTATAAATATTATTGGCCCGACAAAAGATAGGCAGAGAAAAGCAGATTGGTATTTTTCTAATGTTTGTCCTGAATGTTATAAAAAATATTTGAAAGAAGAAAGAGAAAATAAAAATAAAGAAGCTGCTGAAAAATCTGCTGAAATGGAATTGCCTAAATTGATTGGAACAGAAAAGCAGGTAGCATGGGCTAATTCTATAAGGATTGAAAAAATAAATGCATTAATGAAAAAAAATGAAAAAATTGCCGAGATGCTAGAGAGAAAAGGATTAGAAAAAATTCCAGAAGAGAATATTGGAATTAAGGAAATCTCAGATGCGACAGATTACTTTATCCGTGTATACACAGATGCAAAATGGTGGATAGAACATAGGAGAGATGATTTTATTTTAAAAGAAATAATATATTTATATAAAAAACATTTGGATGATGTTGTAAATAAAGATGTAATAGAGGAAATAAAAAAAGAAGAAGAATCTTTAACTGTTTTACCAAATGTAGATAATAGAAAAAAGGGAATCGTAAGAATTAAATATTATAATTCTGTATTATCTGCTGAATATATCAGAAATGATGAATTTATTGATATTTTGAAAAATCTTGGATATAAATGGAATGGTTCTGTGTGGACAAAAAATATAAGTGAATATACAGGGAACGCAAATGATCGAATAGCTGATTTGGGAAATAAATTGCTTTTGTCTGGATTTACAGTCCAATTTCCAAACATAAAATCGAAAGAAATGGCTGTGTCGGGGATATTTACAGAAGAGAATGACAGATGGGTGAAATATAATACAAAAATTAAAAAACTTACTCTCACATGGAAAAAAAGAAGTGATATATTATATGATAATGCAAAAAAGCTTCCTGGAACAATGTGGGAAAATGGTAGTATGAATGTAAGTATAGAATTTTATAAAGAAGTTTTGGATTTTGCAGAAACTATGGGATTTTCAATTTCAAAAATGGCATATGAAAAAATTGAAAAATATAAACAAGTGGAATCTAAATATGATACAGCTTTTGTGACTGTACCGAATGTAAATAAACTATCTGATGAGGAAAGAATTTCAAAATCATTAAAATCTGATAGAACTATTATAGAGGATTTGATTGATGATTAAATTAAAAAATATCCTGTTTCCATATCAGAAAACAGCAGTGGAAAAACTAATAAAATTGAAAGTTGGAGCTTTATTTATGGAGCAAGGCACCGGTAAAACAATAACTACATTAGAAATTGCAAGAATTCGACTTGAAAAAGGGAAAATAGAACATATAATATGGCTATGTCCTTGTTCTGTTAAAAATAATCTTTGTAAGGAAATTATAAAACAGTGCCCAAAAGAAATGTTAGGGAAATTTATAATTTGTGGAATAGAAACTTTAAGCACAAGTATTCGGGCAATGTCGTATTTAATGAAAATAGTGGCAAACAAAAAATGCTTTTTAGTTGTGGATGAAAGTTTACTTATAAAAAATCCCAGGGCTTACAGGACGGAACATATAAAAAGAATCGGGGAATTGTGTCCATATCGAATTATTCTTAATGGGACACCAGTTTCTAAAAATGAAGCCGATTTATATTCGCAGTTTTACCTTTTAGATTGGAGAATTTTAGGATATAAGAGTTATTGGAGTTTTGCCGCCAATCACATTGAATATGATGATTATGGAAAAATTCGGCGGGTTCTAAATAAAGACTACTTGACTGATAAAATTGCTCCATATTCTGTGCAAGTTTTAAAGAAAGATTATTTGAATTTACCAGATAAGCATGAAACGACTGTATATTTTTCACTTTCTGACGAACAGAAGAAGCATTATTATGATGTAAAAATGGATTTTCTATCTTTGGAAGCCTTGTATGAATATGATACAAGCGTAATATATCGGACATTTAACGCATTACAACAGGTATCCAGTGGAAGAAAAATAATATCTCCCGCAAATAAAACGATACGTCATGAACAAATGTTTACTCCATCAGAAAACCCAAGAATAAAGATTTTGTTGGATATAATTGAGGATTATATTAGAGAAGAAAAGGCTATAATATGGTGTAAATTTTCGCATGAGATACAAGATATTGGGGAAATATTAAAGAAAAATGGATATAAATGTAGTTTTTTTTATGGAAATTTCTCACAGAAAAAAAGACAAGAATCTATTAAAGAATTTGAACAAGATAATCAATTTCTTATCGCAAATAAAACATGTGCTGGATTTGGATTAAATCTTCAGTTTTGCCACAATGCAATTTATTATAATAATGATTGGAATTGGAGTACTAGGGCGCAATCAGAAGATAGGATACATAGGATAGGACAAGAAAATGATGTATATATTTGGAATATTTGTGCTAACTGTACGATAGATGAAAGAATATTGCGTTGTCTAAATAAAAAAGAGAATATGGTAGATAGTTTTAAAAAATATCTTGTCGATAAAAACTTTGCAAATTGGTTAGATGGAAATGAAATCGAGGAATTAAATGATAAGAATAGGACTGAATGAGAAACAAAAACAAGAGGAAATAAAAAAGTATGTTAAGGAAAACAATATTAAAAATGTTATTGTTTTTTCTCCTAAAAATATGTTTATGAAGTTGCCAAAGATGGATATTCCAATCCGACAGATAGATTATGATGAAATTATCATGTATCGAACGTTTTATCCATTGCTTGAAGAAATAGGGAAAAACCATCTTTTAATAGCGAATGAACTTATGCGTGATAAAAACAGAAATTGTTTGACTTACAATTGTTATGCAAAATATACAAACCAAACAGAGCATAGAATTGCATTCAACTATTTTCCAATTATATCTGAAAGAAGAGATATTATGATTTTAATAGATTTTATTAATAGTCAACAACATAAAGGTTTTGGGATAAATAATGTTGATATAAGCAAATATGATATTAAATGTATAAGAAAGGATATTGAGTTATCTATAGTTGATATCCCTTTACCAGAGAGTGCACTCGATGAATATAATGAAGAAAAGGAAAGACTTTTTGATAAATTAGGAAATAAAAGTCCTGATACTATTCCACGAAATCTGCATATTTGGACAGGAAAATTTAAAAAGCCTTTTTTAAATGATTCTGAAGTTTACATTGCCAGAAATAAACGATTTAAGCAAAAAAATATATTTGTTTATAAAGAAGCTGTGCCAGGATTAAAATATATTATTATAGATATACCTTTCCGGAGATTAGAATTTAATGATTTTCTTCGTACAACTGGACAAGAAGATTTACAATATCTTTCTACAGGCTTTGGTGTAGATAAAGTATATATAAAAGAGCTTAAAGATTGGATTAAGGAGGTAGGAAATATATATGCTGAAACAGGTGTATATAAAGGATAATGTTAAGGACGTAGCCGAAAAACGTATAAGCTATATCTTCAATGAATTTGAAAATATAATCGTCAGCATATCTGGTGGAAAAGATAGTACTGTGCTTTGCTGGATGGCTTTGCAGGAAGCTCACCGCCGCAACCGAAGAATTGGAATATTCTTTCTGGATGAAGAAGTAGTATATCAATCCACAATCGAACAAGTAACATGGCTAATGAATCTATATCCAGAAAATACAGTTCGCATATGGTTTCAATTTCCTTTTAAATTAACAAATGCAACATCTTTAATTGATAGTCAATTAATTTGTTGGGAACCTGGGAAACATGAAATATGGATGCGTCCTAAAATATCATATAGTATTAAAAATATTCCTTGGAATCGTGATACTCAAACTATTCGAGATAAAAATAAAGGATTTGGATTTTATGATGTAATTGATAATTTTCAAGCATCTAAAAAAAATACAGCTTTTCTTGTTGGATTACGGGCCATAGAAAGTATGAATCGTTTTCGTGCTGTTGCCAAAAATCCAGGGTACAAAGATTGTTATTGGTGTTCTAAAATTCATAAATCTGAAGGAAGTGTAGTGTTTTATCCGTTATATGATTGGATTTTTTCTGATATTTGGAAATATATCTATGATAATAATATTAGGTATAGTCGTATATATGATTATCAGTTTAAGAAAGGTATGCCACAAAATGAAATTAGAGTAAGTTCATTAATACATGAAAAAGCATTTAAGTCGCTGGTAGAATTACCAGAATTTGAGCCAAAAACATATGATAAACTATTGAAACGTATAAAGGGAATTCAAATCGGGAATCTGTATGGAAAGGATGCGAAAATGCTTCGCGCAAGAAAACTTCCTAAAAATTATAAGAACTGGATGGAATACCGAGATTTTCTACTTGCTACATACCCAGACATAGATAAAAAAATCATATTTGAAAAACGATATGCGGTACAACTGAATAATAATTATGTAGCCCGACAACAATGTCGTCAATTACTTTTAAACGATTACGAAAATAATCTTCCAGTGGACAACAAAGAAGACCCTAGGGAGGAAACTTTAAAAAAATGGAGGGAATTACTTTGACAATAAAAACTAAAAAGGGAGATATAGAATTGCCGTGTATGGAACCTGTTATTGTTCCGGTTGATAAAGTGATGGCAAATAATTATAATCCGAATAATGTAAGTGATAATAATATGCAACTATTGTTACAATCCATTATAGATAATGGATTCTGCTTTCCGGTTGTGACAATCTATGATGATACAATTGATCGATATATAGTGATAGACGGATTTCATCGATATAGTATTTTTAAAGATTACTTGGAGGCCGATGTTATCCCAGTAGTTATTCTTAATCATACACTTGCACAACGTATGGCAGCAACAGTACAATTTAATCGTGCTAGAGGTGTTCATCAAGTTGAACTTATGGGAGATTTAGTACAAGCTTTAGTTGAACAAGGATTAGAAGATGATGAGATTGCAAAACATCTTGGAATGGATATTGAAGAAGTATATCGTTTAAAACAAATTACCGGAATTGCTGAATTATTTAAAAATCAGGTTTATAGTAAAAGTTGGCATATGGAGGAAGTAGAAGAATGAAATGGGATTATGGAGATGCATATAAACAATATCCAATTGATACAGGAATTGCATTTTTTCCTGATGGGTCAAAATTAAAATGTCATGATATTTTTAATCCATTACCTAAATTCATGTATGAGGCAGATATTGTATTTGTAGATTCTCCATGGAATAAAGGAAATTTAAGATCATTTTATACTAAAGCGGAAATAGAACCGCCAGAAACAGATTATACAAAATTTTATAAACGACTTTTTGAGTGTATAAAAGAAATTAATCCAAAAACAACATACTGTGAGATTGGAAAGGAACATTTAGCAGATTTTATTGTAGAAATGCGAAAGATATATAAATATGTGACATTTTATAATAGCACATATTATCACAATAAAAAAAATTTATGTTATATTGTTCGTGGTTCTTTGAAAAAGAAAATTATTCCATTAGATGGTATGGATGAAGAAGATATTATTCAATGGATTTGTATAAAAGAAGATTATGAATGTATAGCTGATTTATGTATGGGTAGAGGGCTTACAGCAATAAATTCGGCATTAAATAAAAAAAGATTTGTTGGTACAGAATTAAATCATAAAAGATTATCTGTGGCCTTACAGAGATTAAGTAATATTGGAATGGAATACTATATAGAAAATACATAAGGAGGTATGTAAAATGAAAATTTATGAAAGAAAAAATTTTCCTAGAACAGCAAATGATTTGAAAACGATGTATAAAAAAGGTGTTTTATCTTTTGATAATGCAGTACAAAGAAGTTTTGTTTGGAAAAATACCAAAAAAGATAATCGAATGAGTATGTTAATTGATAGTATGATGCGTGGTTTCCCAATTCCTGCGATGTATTGTAATTGTTTATTTGAAGATGCTAAAAATAAAGTGTATGATTTTTTAGACGGGAAACAGCGTACAACAACTATAATTAAATTTTTAAATGATGAATTTGAATTAGTAAATATTCCTATTTTAGAAGATGATGAAGATAATAGGTATGATTTTAATGGTTTGACTTTTTCTCAGTTACCAGAACAATTTCAAGACACTATAAAAACATATAGTTTGACTGTATATTATTATGATAATATGGATCAGGAAGATGCAGAGGAAATGTTTAGACGTTTAAATAATGGGAAAAGTTTGACTGCTATTGAATTATCAAGAGCAAATGCAGTATCTAAAAATGTAATCTCAAAACTTGGAAAACATGAATTATTTAAAAAAGTATTATCTGAAAGATCTATAACCAGTTATGCAAATGAAGATATTGTAGTAAAAACTTGGATTGAATTATTTAATGATAAAAAATCTTTTGAAACTAAAGATGTGCGTCCGCAATTAAAAGAGTGTGAAATTACTGAAGAACAAATGATAATAATTAAAAATATTTATGATGTTTATTTATTATTATTAGAAAAAATAATTAATGATAAACAAACAAAAATTTTTAAGAAAATTACAAATAAATTACAATTAATATCTTTATGTTTTATATTAAAGAAAGTAATTGAAGAAAATATTGAAATTGAAAATTTAAAAGAGTGGATAGATAATTTTTTTGAAACTGAAAATAAAGAAGTTTCAATAAATTCAAGATACAATGAAATAAGTAAGGGAAGAGAGGCTATAAGAGAAAAAGAAGTAAAAGAAAGATTGCAAATTTTAGAAGAAAATTTTAATCAATATATTGAAAAGATAGATTCAGAAGAATTTATTAAGTTGTAAAATTGTTTTTTATTATAATATATGAGATGTGAAAATATGATGGAATTGTATTGATTCATAAATTATAAGGAGAATTAATGATAAAATTAAAAGTTGGAAAAAATATATTGGACATAAATAAAGATGATTTGATTTTAGATAATGGCGCATGTTTTCAAATCATTACAAAAAAAGTTGGAATTGGTCTTAATGAATATATACCTGTAATGAGTAAAAGATTATTTAATGATTTGAAAAGATTAAATTTAATTTTTACAAGTACGGAACTAAAACATATGGCTGAAGAAATGTATAAATTAAATCAAGTAACATTTTGGAAATTTAATATTGATGCAATGCAAAAATTGGGATATTAAGAAAGGATAATTATGCATACTTTTGAAGGTAAAAATTGTAGATTTTTTTATAACTCTGATATGAGTGGTGAAATTTATATTCGTGATAAAAATTCAGATAAAGAATTAAAAGTTGAATCACATGATATTTTGGATTTTGTTGCTAATTATATAAGAAATCGAAAAATAAGTAAATTAGAAGATATGACAACAGAAGAAATTTTTAATATATATTAATATAATAATATGGGAAATGGAGATTAAAATGAAAAATATATATGATAATTTATTAAAAAAATAAATGATAAAAAAGTAGAGTTATCAGAAAGACAGGATTCTTTTGAAATTATGTGGAATAATGAAAAACACTCTGGTTGTTTTGAAAGAAATGCAATTAATGATTTACTAATTATGCAACAGTTAAAATCTGAAATTTCAGAAATGAAATATTGGAAAATGCTTATAAATATACAAATTAATAAATAATATTATAAATGTAGTTTATATAAAAATAGAAAGGTGGTTTACTATGAAAGATTGTACGACATGTAGATGGACTAGTTGTCGAAATTATGGGAAAAGTATTACTCCTTGTAAAAAATATATAATGTCATTAGAAGAAGAAAAAAATAATATATTGAAAAAAGAAGAAGAAAAAAATAATATATTGAAAAAATGGTAGAATAAAAATCATATAACTTTTGATAATGAATATAATGTTGGTTTACGAGCAATAAGAGAGTATGGATATTTGGCTGTATGTACTAGACCAGAAGTAAAGTATTATTGTATGTGTAATGGTATTTATTGAAAAAAATTATAAATATTTTAACCTTAACAGTAAAAATGAATAAAAATAATAATTATTTATATAAGTAAAAAAAAGCATTTGGGAAAATCCAAGTGCTTTTTATTATATAACAAAAAAATAATTTTAATTATGAAAGGAGATTTATAATGAAAAGAACAAAAGAATCAACAATGAATGTAGGAAGAGAAAATTATTTGACTAAAGAACAGGCAATAGAAAGAATGGAGGAAATTAATAAAAAACACTATGATAATATTGAGAATAGGAAAAATGCTTTAAACATTCTTATTGGTGCAATTCCTGTAGGAGATAAAATATTTGCCATTATTCCTTTGGAAAAATTACATATTGATACTTCATATCAGCGTTCTGTACAGTCGCATGTTAAAACAATTGCAAGAGAATGGAATCCTAAAAAATGTGATGCTTTAAAAATTAATTATCGTGAAGATGGTAATTTTTATGTTTGGGATGGGCAGCACAGAAAAGCGGCAGCAGAACTTCGCGAAATTAAATATCTTATGTGTGATATATCTGTAGGATTAACAGTAGAAGAAGAGGCACAATTATTTGGAGCACAGGGAAAAGGAATTAAAAAGCCTAATCCATATGATATTTTTAAAGCAAACGTATGTGCAAATAAAACAGTAGATGTTCAAATTTATAATATGTGTAAAAAATATGGATTAAATGTTAGTAAAAATGCAAGGATAGCAGGTAATTTATCATGTCTTACTTTAACAAGAACTATTTTTGAAAGAAATGAAGGTGATTTATTTGAATGGATTTTAGAATTATTAGATGAAACAAAATGGAATGAATTACCTGGTGGACATTGTCATAAAGTTATTAATTCTTTATATGAAATTCGAAAGAAATATGATATAAATTATGCTTTAATTCAACGTAAACTTGTTGGTTTTTTAGAAAAAACTAATCCTAAAGAATTATTCATGAAGTCAACTTTAAAATATGCAGAATTTGC
Organism: uncultured Eubacteriales bacterium; assembly: GCA_948762645.1. GTDB lineage: Bacteria > Bacillota > Clostridia > Oscillospirales > Acutalibacteraceae > CAQBRY01. Next base: position 22,602 of record CAQBRY010000014.1, read on the forward strand.
AGATGAAAGTAAAAAAATCAAATTATATTTATCCGATTTTCTTGATGGGATTGAAACAATTAATAGTTATAAAAAAATAGGCAAAAGTATTGTTTAATTTTTTGAATGAAATTATGATTATTATTTATAGTTGTTTATGGTTATCGACTTTTATCGGTCGATAACCAATTAAAAAAATAATTATAGGATAAATAAAAACAGAAAATATAAAGAAATAAAGGAGCAAAAATATGTGTTATAAGAGTGAAAAACAAATAAAAAACGCAGAAAAATTACAGAAAAAATTTTATGAAGAAAATACTCCTTTATTTATTCAGAAATTTTTTATAGATATTGATAGTAAATTGGGAGCAATAAATTATTGGAGTGCATTAAGGGATTTATTTATATGGTTAATAGAGAATAAAATAATAAGAAAAAATGAAATTTCAGAATTAACACCTGATGATTTTTGTAATATAGATCCACAGGATATAAAATTATATTTAATTTATAAAGAACAAAATGGAATGTTGAAATCTACACTCAACACAAGAAAAAATATATTTAGTAGTTTTTGGGAATATATGGTTAATACTAATTTATGTCCTATCGAAAAAAATATTATAAAAAATGTAAAATATAAAAAGAAAAATTTCAATAATAATGTAGTTAAGAAAATGCCAAATGAGTTACAACTACAAGAAATGAAAGAAAATATAATGAAGAAAAAGGAGGAGTTTGTTAGAATTCGAAATTTATGTATTATTGAAATATTAATGGGTACTGGAATGAGAGTTTCCGAACTTGCTGGATTAGATATTGTAGATTTATTTATTAAAGAAAAAGATTATCATTTTATTGGTGAGAAATTACCATGTATTAAAATTATAGGTAAAGGTGCTTATAGTAAAGATGAATTTAGAATTATTTATTTAACTGGTAATGCTGTAAAGTCATTGAAAGAATGGATAGATTATAGAAAAACAATTAATAATATTATAGATGAAGATGCTCTATTCATAAATAAGAATGGTAAACGTCTTAATGAGTATAATATTCAATCTATTTTTAAAACTTATGGAAATGGAATTACGCCACATATGGTCAGACATTGGTATGCGACTGTAATATCAAACACAGGAAATTTAGCTTTTGTACAACAACAACTTGGACATGTATCTACTGATGTAACAATAAAAAATTATGTAGATGGAAGTTATAAAATGAAAGAAATATTAGAAAATATGTAAAAATTAATGTTTTATATAAAATACTA
>CAQBRY010000015.1:0-21768 GCA_948762645.1 uncultured Eubacteriales bacterium
AAGCAGACCCTTATAGGCTACTCTTCCCTCTACCCCTTCGGGAACTAATTTCTTTGAATTATTTTGAAAATATCTGTCTGTGCTTCCTTTCCCCATGGCTGCTAAACTTCCCATTCCACGGTATGTTTTAAATTGTCTTCCTTGGTATATTTCATTTTCTCCGGGCGACTCTTCACATCCGGCAACTAATGATCCTACCATAACTACGTCTGCACCGGCTGCCAGAGCTTTTACTATATCTCCCGAATACTTTATGCCACCATCTGATATTACAGGTATTCCATATTTTTTTGCTACTTTAGCTACATCATAAACAGCAGTAATTTGCGGTACACCTATTCCCGCTATTATTCTTGTCGTACAAATAGACCCGGGCCCTATTCCTACTTTTAAACAATCTGCTCCTGCATCTATTAAAGCCTTAGCTGCTTCTGAAGTTGCTATATTTCCTGCTATTAAAGGAATGTGAGGAAATGCCTTTTTTACTTTTTTCACACTATTTATTACATTTATGTTGTGACCATGAGCAGAATCTAGAACCAATACGTCAACTTGCGATGATACTAATACTTCAACTCTATAAAGTACGTCGTCAGTCGCCCCAATAGCAGCTGCACACATCAATCTTCCTTCTTTATCCTTTGAAGAGTTTGGATATCTTACGGATTTTTCGATATCCTTTATTGTAATAAGTCCTTTAAGCTTTTTATTTTCATCTACTAACGGTAGTTTCTCTATTCTGTATTTCCTTAGGATTTCTTTTGCTTCTTTCATTGATGTTCCAACAGGAGCTGTAACAAGATTTTCTTTAGTCATTACGTTCTTTATTTTATGTGAATAATCTATTATATCCATATATCTTAAATCGCGATTTGTAATTATACCTACAAGAACTTCATCCTGACATATAGGTACACCAGATATTCTGTATTTAGCCATCAAAGATACTGCTTCATTTATAGTATTTTCAGGAGAAAGGAAAAATGGTCTCGAAATAACACCGTTTTCAGATCTTTTTACTTTATCGACTTCTTCAGCTTGTTGCTGTATTGACATATTCTTATGTATTACTCCGATTCCTCCCTCCCTTGCTATAGCTATAGCCATCTTTGACTCTGTTACAGTATCCATAGCTGCCGTCATTATGGGAATATTTAAATTTATATCTTTAGTAAGTTTTGTTTCTAAACGCACCCCCTTAGGTTCAACAAAAGATTCTCCCGGCACTAAAAGTACGTCGTCAAAAGTAATCCCATTTTTACCAAATTTAATGTTTTCATCTATCATTATAATTTCCTTTCCTTTAACTTTTTATAATGTCAACATTATTCATGTATTTTCTGAGTACTTCTGGAATAATTACAGAGCCTTCTTTTGTTTGATAATTCTCAAGAATAGCGGCTACCGTCCTTCCGACAGCAACACCTGAACCGTTTAATGTGTGTACAAGCTTGGCTTTATCTTTTATATCGTCTTTATACCTAATAGACATCCTATTAGCTTGATAAGATTCAAAATTGGAACATGATGATATTTCTACATATCTTCCGTATGAAGGCATCCAAACTTCTATATCATAAGTTTTTGCTGATGAAAACCCTAAGTCCCCTGTAGATAAACATACAACTCTATAAGGAAGCCCTAATAACTTAAGAACTTTTTCTGCGTCATTAGTTAATGACTCTAACTCTTCATAAGAATTTTCCGGCTTACAGAATTTTACAAGTTCTACTTTGTTAAATTGATGCATACGGATAAGTCCCCTGGTATCACGACCTGCAGACCCTGCTTCAGCCCTGAAACATGCTGAATACGCACAATACTTTAAGGGCAATTTATCACCTTCCAATATTTCATTTCGATGCATATTTGTTACCGGTACTTCGGCAGTTGGTATCATAAAATAGTCTGTATTTTCGAGTTTAAACGCATCTTCTTCAAATTTTGGAAGTTGCCCTGTTCCTGTCATAGAAGCACGGTTTACGATAAATGGTGGAAATAATTCAGTATATCCATTTTGTGAATGTGTATCTAGAAAAAAATTAATTACCGCTCTTTCAAGCTTAGAACCTAAATTTTTATAAAAACAAAATCGAGAACCTGTAATTTTAGCCGCTCTTTCAAAATCTAATATATCTAACTCTTTTCCTATTTCCCAATGGGGTTTAATTTGAAAATCAACTTTTTTAGGTTCTCCCCATTTTCTTATTTCCTTATTGTCAGTGTCATCTTTCCCTACTGGCACACTTTCATGGGGGACATTTGGTATAGAAAGAAGCGTTTCGAGTTGCTGCCTTTCTATTTCAGAAATTTCTGAATCAAGTGATGATATATTATCAGAAATTATTTTCATTTCTGCCATTATTTCGGATATATCTTTTCCCTCTTTTTTTAATGAAGGAATATTTTTACTTACGGTATTTTGCTTTGCCTTCATTTCCCCTACTTCACTTATTAATTTTCTACGCTTTATGTCTATCTTTTCAAGTTCATCTAATTTTGCATCAAAGTTAGCATTTCTAGTCTTTAGCTGTTCTTTAACATAGTCAATATTTTGACGTATTTCCTTTATATCTATCACTACAAACATCTCCCATATATTAAATTTTTTAAATTATACCACGTAAGATAGTAAATTTAAACTCTTATATTAAATATTATAATGGCTTTTTTATTATTTGAGAAGTAGGTCGTGGATATTTGATACTACAATTATTAATTTTTTCTATAATAACGAAACTTCTAGTATCCCCAATTTCTGGAAGGCAAAATTCTTCTATATTAAAAATTTTACTGCTTAAAACTTTGAAGCAATCTGTACACTTCAGCAATTCTTCTTTTACATTTGACCCTTTATAAGCTACAAATAAACCACCTTTTTTTACATACGGAATACAGTATTCAGACAAAATATTAAGCGTAGCCACAGCTCTTGACAATACTAAATCAAATTTTTCTCTATATAAAGGATTTTTAGCTAAATCTTCTGCCCGAGAATGTATGACGTCCGCCTCTATACTTAATTTTTCACACAGTTTTTTTAAAAACACAACTCTCTTATTTAAACTATCAAGTAAAGTCAAATTTATATCCGGAAAGCATATTTTTATTGGTAATCCTGGAAACCCTGCCCCTGTACCTATATCTATTATACTTTTAATTTTATTAATCTTTATAAATTTATTTATAATCACGCTATCTAAAAAATGTTTAATAACTATGTCTTCTGGATTTACAATAGACGTAAGGTTTGTATGCTTATTATAATCAATTAAAAAATCCATATATACCGAAAACATATTAATTTTTTCTTGTGAAATATCAATGTCAGCATTAAAACAATATCTTTTTAATTTTTCTTCTAATTTTTTATCCATATTAATCCCCCTGTTTTCTGCTCAGCCATATCATAAGTACTGAAATATCTGCAGGACTTACCCCGGATATACGCGAAGCCTGACCAAGACTTTGAGGATTTATTTTTTTTAGTTTTTCAATAGCTTCAAGTCTTAATCCTTTTATTTCATCGTAATTAAGATTTTCAGGTATCTTTTTTTTCTCAAGTCTTCTCATTTCTTCTACTTGTCTTAACTGTCTGCTTATATATCCCTCATATTTTATCTCTATTTCTATTTGTTTTAAAACTTCGTCATTTAAATTAGGAAATTCATTATCAAAACTTTTTAGATCTTTATAGTTAATATTTGGCCTTTTTAATAAATCAAATAATTTAATACTTTGATCGATAGGGGAACTTCCTTTTGACTTGAGAAATTCATTTAACTCTTTTGTAGGGTATATATTAACCTTTTTTGCCCTTTCTATCTCCTCTTTTTTTTGTTTTTCTTTTAAATTAAATTCTTTCCATACGTTGTTAGAGATAAGTCCTAATTTTCTGCCTATTGGCATTAATCTTTGATCTGCATTGTCTTGACGCAGAATTAATCTATATTCAGACCTAGACGTCATCATTCTGTACGGGTCACTTACTCCTTTGGTTATAAGATCGTCTATCAGGGTACCAATATAAGAACTTGCTCTGTCAAGAATCAAAGGCTTTTCATTTTTTACTTTCAAAGCAGCATTTACTCCGGCAACAAACCCCTGTACTGCTGCCTCTTCATACCCTGAACTTCCATTGAACTGTCCTGCTCCGTATAGTCCGCTGTGGTCTTTAAATTCCAAAGTGCAGTACATTTGATTCGGATTTACACAATCATACTCTATAGCGTAAGCCGGACGCATAATTATTACGTTTTCAAGCCCTTGGATTGTACGATAAAACTCAAGCTGTACGTCTTCAGGGAGGGAGGACGACAACCCCTGCAAATACATTTCTTCCGTATTTAATCCGCAAGGCTCGATAAACATCTGATGTCTTTCTTTATCAGAGAACCTTACAATCTTATCTTCTATACTCGGACAGTATCTCGGTCCAACACCTTCTATTTTCCCACTATACATCGGACTCCTATGAATATTTTTAAGTATCACTTCCTTAGTTTTTTCATTAGTATAGCCCATATAACAGCAGATTTTATTTTCACCTTTGTCCTTCGTTCTATATGAAAAAGGGACTATGTTCTCATCTCCATTTTGTACTTCCAATTTAGAAAAATCTATACTTGATCTTAATACTCTAGCCGGAGTACCTGTTTTGAACTTTCTTATTTCAAGTCCCAGTTTTCTTAGAGATTTTCCTAAATGCGTTGCCGGCAGACTATAGTCCGGACCGCTTTTAAATGAATTTTCTCCAATATGTATAGTTCCGTCTAAGTACGTACCTGTAGCTATAATAACGCATTTTGACTCATATTCCATGTTGGTTAAAGTTTTTACTTTCCACATACTTTCATATTTTTTTAAATCTATGATTTCAGCCTGTTTAATTTCCAGATTTTTTTGAAGTTCTAATTTATGTTTCATTATTTCTTTATATTTATTTCTATCGATTTGTACTCTTAATGAATGTACGGCAGGACCCTTGCCAAGATTAAGCATTCGGCTTTGCAAAAAACACTCATCTGCAGTTTTTCCCATTTCCCCGCCTAAAGCATCAAGTTCCCGGACTAAATGTCCTTTGGCAGTTCCCCCTATTGATGGATTGCACGGACAATTTCCTATATAGTCCAAATTAGTCGTAAAAACCGCAACTTTACATCCAAGGCGAGCAGCTGCAAGACCTGCTTCTATTCCGGCATGTCCTGCTCCTATAACTATAATATCGTAATGCACTTTAGTTTCTCCCATTTTATTAATCTATTTCCCTACGCAAAATTTTGAAAAAATCCTATCAACTATTTCTTCACTGGCACTTTCTCCTGTAAATTCATTTAAAATACCTATACTTTCTTGTATTAAAATAGTTATGGCGTCTAAAGTAATACCGTTCTTTAGTTCACCTATCGCTTCTTTTAATATATTGGATATTCTCTTTAAACAGTCTAGATGTCTTTCGTTTGATATTATAACATCATTTTCATCTGACATAAATTTATTTATGCTATTATATACCACTCTTTCTAAATTTTCTAAACTTGTCTCCTTTTTAGCAGACAAAAATAAAATATTTTTTTCATCACTTAAAAATTTATCTATACTTAAGACTTGAGGTAAATCAGTTTTATTTATTATTATAATTCTATTTTTATTTTGCGTAAGATCTAATATGCTTTGATCTTCCTGCTCTAATTCCCTTGAACCGTCTAAAACTACAAATACAAGTTCAGACGAAGTTATCATCTCCTTAGATTTTTCTACTCCTATTCTTTCAATAATATTACTTGCATCCCTGATTCCCGCTGTATCTATTAATCTTATGGGAATACTTCCCAACATCACAGTTTCCTCTATTATATCTCTCGTAGTTCCGGGAATATCCGTTACTATTGCTTTTTGCGATCCTGAAAGTAAATTCATTAAAGTAGATTTTCCAACGTTTGGTTTCCCTACTATCGCCGTTTTAATACCTTCTTTTATTATTTTACCAAAATCATAAGTTTTAATCATATTCTCAGCAGAACTTAAAATACTTTCTATCTGCATGCTTAATTCAGATTCCTTAAACTCAAAGATTTCTTCGTCCGGATAATCAGACCATACTGATAACTTGGCAGCTATATCTAATAATAAATTTTTTAATTTATATATTTTACTGTTAATATTTCCTTCCTTATTTTCAAAAGCTATTTTATTTGCCTTTTCACTTTTTGCACATATTAAATCCATAACAGCTTCAGCTTGAACTAAATCCATTTTTCCATTTAGAAAAGCTCTCTTTGTAAACTCCCCCGGCTTAGCAAGTTTTGCTCCTAATTCCAGTGCTATTCTTAATACTCTTCTTGTTAAAAAAAGTCCGCCGTGACACGATATTTCAACAACGTTTTCCCCTGTATAACTATTAGGTCCTCTAAATACCAAAATAACAGCTTCATCAATAAAATCACCGTTATCAATAATCTTTCCATACTTTGCAGTATACCCTTTTAATGAAGAAATTTTTATATTTTCATCAAAAGGTTTAAACATTTTTTCCGCTATTTTAAAAGAATCATCTCCAGATATTCTTACTATCCCTATTCCACCATTTCCTTGTGCGGTAGAAATTGCGGCGATTGTATTATTAAAAATTATGTCTTTTTTCAAGACTTTATCTTCCTTTACATTTTGATTTTATAAATAAAACATTTACAATTATATATTTTATTTTAATTTTTGTATATAAACTTTAATTAATATACAAATTAATATTAATTTAACATATTGAAATATGATATTAACAGTGATATAATATTATATAATGACAAATTAATAATATAATTGTTATTAATTTACACTTATTTGAGGAGATTAAAAATGAATCACAAAATTTTATCTTTTTTGCTAAGTTTTATATTTTTATTTGAGGTTCCAGCAATGGCATACTCTAAACATATAAATACTGCTGAAAATAATGATATAAAAGCATCTCAAGCTTTGAAAAAAAATACTATAAGCAATACTACTCTTTCTAAAATAAAAAATAATATTGGCTCTATAATTTATAAATCCATTGCAGCAGGAATTGTACTTATTGATTTATATTTAATATACGATTTATTTTTTAAAAATAATTCAAATCAACAGCAAAATATTTCAGATCGTAACGTTGACCATAATATAGGACAGCCTCAACAGCCCCAGAAACCAATTTCGCCTGCATATGGTGAAGCTTTTGCAATGACCGATGATATTATTGAAAATATAGATTATGTTCCTATAAACGGAATACGAAACATTGGAAATACATGCTATATGAACGCCGCTATTCAGCAATTATATAAAAATAATAAATTTAGAAATCATATACTTAAGCAAAGATCCATTATTAAGGTAAATTGTCCATTCACTTGGTCACTATATCATATTTTTAATTCTATAAGAAACAATAACCCTCTGGAGGATAACGAATTGCGTGAACTTGTAAAACTTCTCGGTCATCACGAATTTCAGCAGCAAGATTCAGAAGAATATATGCGTCAAATTATAAAAAAATGCTCAAGAGAACTTAATCAGATAGAAGATATTATTAATATATCTAATGTTGCAGATGCAAGCAACTCTCAAAATGGCGATAGTTTAGTTGATCTAATTAAAATGAGTGCCCCTTTAGATGCGGACAAAATAAGGGAAGATATACTTAAAAAACACCCCGATTGGAAAGAAAATTCCAAGGATTTTATTAAAGAACAGGATCAAATCTTAGAACAATCAAATCCAAATTATCATACCATTCCAGACATAAAAACCAATGATGGTACAGAAATAATAATTCCTATTAACAGAACTTTTAACAATGGATTTGATACTCAAGGAATAGCTATTGAAGCAAAAAATAATAGCCAAATATCTATTCCGCTTAAAATTAATTTAGAACGTGATTTTAATATTCAAGATGACAACAGAGTTTATACTTTGTCATGTGTTACCGTACATCTTGGTGATTCAGGAGCCAGTGGACATTATATAGTTTATGAAAAAAGTGCCGAAAGAAAATGGTATGAAATCAGCGACAATTCTGTAAAAGAAATTCAATACTCGGATATAAAGCCTATTATAGAAAAAAATGCTACCATATTGACTTATACTTTGTCAGATGTTAACGAACAAGAACCTCAATCTAATATTAATACAGTAAAAGATAATCCTGGAGGGTTGGAAAAGATTAAAAGACTCTTTGGAATTAAATAATAAACTAATTTACTTACTATAAGTCAAGGTACTAAATGTTAAAAAGGACTTTACATTTAGTACCTTTTTTTGTACAATAATAAGCTGTACACTAATTATTTAATTAGTTTCTAAAAATAAAATTCAAGATGTGATTATTATGACAAAAAAAGAATTCACTTTAAATGTATTATCAATCTTAAAAAAAGAATATCCAAACTCTATGTGTTCTCTAATATACAATAGCCCCATTCAACTTCTAATCGCTACAAGACTATCCGCCCAGTGCACAGATATTAGAGTAAATTCAATCACTCCAGCACTATTTCAAAGGTTTAAAACTATTTATGACTTTGCTAAATGTTCATCAGATGAACTTGAAGAATATATATTTCCGTGCGGACTCTATAAAACAAAGGCTAAAGACATAATTGGCATGTGCCAAATGATAATAAAAGATTTTGACGGTATAGTCCCCGATAGCATAGAAAAGTTAACAAGTTTACCAGGAGTAGGCAGAAAAACTGCTAATCTTATTCTTGCGGAAGTATATAATAAACCAGCAGTAATTGTTGACACTCATTTTATGCGTATAACCAGAAGGCTTGGGTTTCACAATATAAAAGATCCTTTAAAAATAGAATTTATTATGAAAGATTTATTGCCGGAAGAAGATTCCGCTGATTTTTGTCATATGATAGTTATGCATGGAAGAGCAATTTGCACGGCTATAGATCCTAAATGTTTTAAATGTCCTTTAAATAAACTTTGTAAATATTATAAAGAAAATGAAAATCTAAAATAGTCTAAATCAGCGCCACTGAGAAACAACTATACAAAAGGAGTCATTAATGCGAAAAACAGATATAAATAAGTATGGAGATCCTTCAGATCTAAATCATCATTCTACTACTAATAAAAATAAACTTTTATTTGCATTAAAAGTCTCGCTAGCTTTAATAATAAGATTTCTGCTTAGTATATTTGTACTGGGAATTTTTTCAGGTATATTTATATTATTTTCTCTCAGAACATTTATGATTTCATTATCAAACGACGAATTTTCGCTGGATATTAACTCTTCAAAACTTGCCCTGACCAGCTTTATTTATGTCAATGATGAGGAAAATAATCCTCAGGAATATCAAAGAGTATATAATTTAGAAAACAGAGTCTGGGTGGACTTTGAATATATCCCCCAAAAAATGAAAGATGCCATCATTTCTATTGAAGACAAAAGATTTTATAATCACAAAGGTGTAGACTGGATAAGAACTTCAGGAGCTGTTGTAAACTTAATCAGCGGAAAACAAACATATGGCGGATCAACACTTACTCAGCAATTAATTAAAAACATTACTGATGATAATAAAGTTAGTTTAACCCGCAAACTTAGGGAAATATTTAGGGCTATTAAATTAGAAGAAAAGTACTCAAAAGATGAGATATTGGAAGCATATTTAAACGTAGTTAACTTTGGTGCGGGAAGCAGAGGGGTACAAGCAGCGGCAAACATATATTTTGATAAAGATATAAAAGACTGCTCCCTTGCTCAATGTGCTACAATTGCTGCTATAACTCAAAATCCTACTGCTTATAATCCTATATATCATCCTGAAAATAATAAAAAAAGAAGAGAAATTGTTTTACAGGAAATGTACCTCCAAGAAAAAATATCTGAGGAAGAATATAACGAATCTTTGAAAGAATCTGAATCTATGCAGTTTATTTATACAGTAAACAATTCAGACGATGAAAAAAATTTACCTGCAAATCAAGTAAGGAACTGGTATGTAGAAGCAACTTTAAGAGACGTAGTAAACGATTTATGTGTAAAATACAATATTGGAAAATCTTCTGCAGAAAATATGATATTTACCCAGGGACTTAAAATATATTGTGCTATGGATAAAAATGTTCAATCAATAGCTGAAGGTACTATTAAAAATAGCAGTATTATGCCTAAGGACTCTAAAATAGAGATAGGTTACATCATGATGGATTTCGATGGTAGAATTTTGGCTACTATCGGTTCAAGAAAAGAAAAAACAGGCAATTTATGGTATGATAGAGCAAACGCCGCTTTAAGACAACCCGGTTCTATTATTAAACCTATATCTGTATATACCCCTGCTATAGATATGGGGATGTATACCTATTCTTCTCTTATTCCGGATGAACCTTTAAATATCGATGCAGATGGAAACGGTACGTTTAGGCAGTGGCCAAGCAACTGGTATAAATCATACAAAGGCAATGTCATATTAAAATGGGCGCTTGAAAAATCTGCAAATGCCCCTGCAGCACAAGTATTAAATTCTTTAGGCACAAGGAGAAGTTACGAATTTTTAACTCAAAAATTAGGTTTTGTAAGCCTTGACAACAATGACGCTAATTCTTTATCCGCACTAGCTACAGGAGGTACTCACTCAGGAGTAACCGTAAGGGAAATGACAGCCGCATTCCAAATATTTGGAAACGGAGGCAGATATTATAAGCCTTACACCTATTTCTATGTTACAGATAGAAATGACAAAGTAATCCTTGATAATAGAGCAAATGTTCCTGTGCAGTCTGTAAGTTCAGCTACTGCCACTATTATGAATAGACTTTTAAGAAATGTAGTAGTAGGCTCTGAAGGAACAGGAAGAAATGCTAATATAAGTGGATGGAATATAATTGGTAAAACAGGAACCACTGATGATGACAAGGACTGTTGGTTTATAGGAGAAAGTCCATATTCTGTTGGGGGAATATGGATAGGTTATGATAACCCTAAAAGAATACAGGAAACACCTTATGCTATTAAAATATGGAAACATATTATGACTGAGTATTTAAAAAATAAATCTAATAAAGACTATGATTATGATAAAAAAGTAATTGAAGCATCTTATTGTAATCAAACCGGACAAATATCTAATACAAACTGCCCAAATACATCTGTTGGATATTACGCTAACAATAATATCCCTAGAAATTGTACTAAACACAGTGGAAAATCAAAAGAAAATATAGACGAATTAGTAGAAGAAAGTATTGAAGAAGAAAATAAAGATAAAGAAAATAGTTCTGATAGTCAAACCAATCAACCCGATACTAATATAGATTCACCAACTGAGTAATATGTATAATAACAATTAGTTTATTTTATGAATATAATATAAATAATAAAGGTGTTAGAATATATCCACTGTGCACTTTTATACTGTGAAAATATTTTGGGAGGCACAAATAAATGGGCCTAATTGTTCAAAAATTTGGAGGAACATCAATTTCTGATGCTGATCATATTTTTAATGTTGCTAGAATAATTACTAATGCATATTCTGAAGGTAATGACGTAGTGGTTGTTGTATCTGCTCAAGGACACACTACAGACGACTTAATAGCTAAAGCCATGGAAATAAATAAACACGGCTCAAAACGTGAAATGGACGTATTATTATCGTCCGGAGAACAAATATCAATGTCTCTGCTTGCCATGGCTATCGAAAGTATAGGATTTCCTGTTATATCATTACTTGGCTGGCAAGCCGGTTTTCATACCTGTCTTACTTATGGGTCGGCGAAAATTCAAAAAATTGATTCCCACAGAATCAGAAAAGAACTTGATAAAAAAAACATAGTAATAATAGCAGGATTTCAAGGAATAAACGAATGTGCAGATATAACGACAATGGGACGCGGAGGATCGGATACCAGTGCTGTAGCTATAGCCGCAGTAATGAATGCGGATGTATGTAAAATATATACAGATGTTGAAGGAGTATATACTTGCGATCCGAGAATAGTAAAAAACGCTAGAAAGATCGATAATATAGACTATGATGAAATGCTCGAATTATCTACTCTTGGAGCTCAGGTTCTTAATAATAGGTCTGTTGAAATGGCTAAAAAATATAATGTAGAGGTAGAGGTGCTATCAAGCATGAAAGACGTACCCGGAACAATTGTTAAGGAGGTAAAAAATTTGGAAAAAAGAGCTATAAGCGGCGTAGCAGCAGACAACAATATCGCAAGAATAACAGTAACCAATATTCCTGATAAACCGGGGTTTGCTTTTAAACTTTTTTCCAAATTATCTTCTAGTAACATAGGGGTCGACATAATATTACAGTCCTATGGCAAAAACGATCTCAACGACATTTCTTTTACTGTCATAAAAGAATGTCTGGATGACGCTATAAATATTTTAAATAAATATATTAGTAATTTAGAAAATTCCAAAGTCCTTTATGATGAGAATGTTTCAAAAGTTTCTATAGTCGGTACTGGAATGGAAACTCAAGTTGGTATTGCATCTAAGATGTTTGAAGCTTTGTATGAATCGCAAATAAACATACAAATGATAGCAACTAGTGAAATAAAAATTTCTGTACTTATAGATTCAAAAGACGTAAATCTTGCTCTAAACAGTATTCATGACAAATTTTTTAAGTAGTCTTATTTATGAAAATATACCTATATCAGAAATTTCAGCCTGTACGTTTACATGAAATTCATAATTTTTTATCATATCTTTCCAGCTATTACTTATAGGTCTAAAATAATTTGGATTTTTATTTAAAAGTTTTTGCCCAAATCCAAAAACATCACTTTTATTTCTAACACATTCTAATATCGTTTGCTGAGAAATTTCCTTTAATTTTTCAGCAAGTTTTTTTTCTAAAACTTTCTTGATTTCTTCAGGATTACCATTGAATAAATTTTTGTCTATTTCAAACGTATTAGCTTTTGCTTTTATATTTATAAAATACTCCGGATAGTTATCTTTTATCTTTACGTCTATTTTAGTCTTAATTTCCCCAAGTTCAAACGCAGTATCTCCAAAGTTTTCCAAGTCCTTTACCACACATACGCCAGGGTTTGAAACTCCATTTACTAAAAGTAGTCCTTGAGATAAATCTTTATCTAGCGTATATGAAAGAGTATCATTTTTAAATACAGCTATAGTATCAGACACAATTTTAGAATTTTTTGCACCTTTTTCAATTCTAAGTAATGGAATATATGGATCAGAGACGCCGTTTTGTATGTTACCTACAAAATGTATCATATCCGACTTCATATCTTTATTTATCATATCAAATATATTTTTAGCTTCTAAAACTTTTCCGTTTGATTCTAATTTTAATATGTCTGAAGCCTTATCTGTCGACAAACAAACTGTTACATTCGGTCTCATTTCATAATGATGTATGAAAAAATCCACAAGTTTATTTATACCTTCCTCAGCCGTCGGCTTACCTATTATCAACATCAAATTTTGTGAATACAAAGGTTTTAAACCTGTTTGGGTAGATATATTCCCCAGCGCCTCCATAACAGTCAAACCTTCCAGTTCTAAAACTTTTATAGTGGGTTTATCTTTTTCCTCTAAATTTTTAAAGTCAAGTGCCTGAACAGTTATTGAATATTTACCTTCCTCATGGTCTACTCCTATAGCTTGTATTATTAGTTTCTGATGAAGCTGTACGTAATCTGAACATCCGGAAAAAAATACTATAGTCAATAAAATTAAAGGTAAAATGATCTTTTTAATTTTCAAACCCTCTTCTCCCCTTTTTTGATTACTGATTTCATAATTATTAATATTAAAGGTATTATTACAGAAGTTAATATCATTGACCAAAAAAGAAAATTAATATTAAAAAGTCCTGACCATATTCCAGATCCACCAACAAAAACACTGCCGCAAACTACAATTATTCCAAAAACAGGTATAGAATATTTAGCTAAAGTTTTTCCAAACATTTTCTTTACACATTCAGAAGATACGTTGAGAAAAAGTGATATTTTTATAAATATACTAGTCGTCCATAAACCTAAATATATAGAATCTAAGTGTTGAAGTTCAGACATTTTTGCTATGCTTAAAGTAGTATATACAGGGAAAAGTTGAGTTTTTAGATAATCCCCCATTGTCCCTATCATCAAAAATATCCCAACTAAAATTAATAAGTACACACCTATATTCCAAAAAAGTATTCCTGATTTTGTCTTTCCCTTTGCAAACGGCAAAAGCATTGCCATTAAAGGTATTGAAGAATTGTGGGAAAGCATATACATCGTTCCTTCCCACATGGATTCTGGACCATTATATAAAAAAGGCTTAAAATTTTGCATATTTACATTCGGTATTAAAGAGAAAATTATACATAAAGAAGCTAAAACTATTATAAAGAAAATTATACTTGATGCTCTGGCAAGTCCTTCAACACCCTTATAAGCTCCATAACACGCAATAATAATTAGCGTTATTGCCAAAGTGGTTATGGGAATGGGAGGATTCATTGTGTTAGTTATAAAATTGTTTAAATTTGCTACCGTATATGATGATACTAAAAGGTAGTAAAGTATATATACAACTATCAATGCATAGCCAAACTTTCCCATATTATTCATTAGATTATCGGATATATCAAATTTAGAATCCATCTTGAAAAGTTTATATACGGGTATTACCAGTAAAAAAGTGGCTAAAAATGAAAGTCCGGCAGATAAAATATGGTCTACCATATTGGAATTATCAGTTACCATACCACTATATGTTATTGATATTGCAATTCTTGACAAGAAAAGCATACAAAACAATTGAGACGTAGATATAATGGCCTTTTTTTTCATCTAAAATACTCCTTTAAGATTTATATATTTGATCCAGGCATATTTTGAACTTTATTATCTTTTTTAGATAACGTCTTCCAACCAGCCCTTACTAAAACATCTCTCATACTAAATAAATTGAAAGGTGCAATCGGTGCAGTAAATGGTATTCCAAAATTTGATTTAGAACATATATTTACAATCACAGCGCAAAATACAAGCATTATTCCCCATATACCTGTAAATCCGCCGACTAAAACAAGTAGTAATCTGAGTATAGCCATAGCTTCATAAAGATTTGGCACAACATATGACGATATCGCAGTTAATGCAACTATCATAAGTGTAGGTGCACCTATAAGTCCCGATTCCACTGCCGCTTGTCCTATTACTAGTCCCCCTACTATACTTACAGCATGTCCTAAAGGTTTTGGAAGTCTTAATCCTGCTTCCCTCATTACTTCGTATATGAAAAGTATTATTATAGTTTCAAGCGTTAATGAAAATGGTGTTTTTCCTACTGCCATTGCTATTTTACTTAAAAGTTCATTTGGAAAAACTTCCGGATTAAACGTACCAATACCAACATAGAGCGCCGGAAACAATATCGAAATAAAAAACGCTATATATTTAAGCCACCTTGTAAATGTTGCAAAGTAAGGTCTCATGGAGTAGTCGTCTAGGTTTTGAAAATACTCAATGAAAAGATAAGGTACAACCAGTACCGTTGGAGTACCGTCAATAATTACGGCTATCCTTCCTTCATTGAGTTTTCCGCAGATAGTATCAGGTCTTTCAGACATACCTACACTGTTAAATAATGACCAATCATTTTTTTCTTCTAAATAAGGTATCAAATATCCTGATGCCATTACTGTTTCTAAATTGGCATTATTTAATTTGTTCTTCACTTCTTCCAGTATTTTCGGAGAAACTTTATTAGTTAAATAGCAAAGACATACGTCTGTATTACTTACAGATCCCACTTTGATTTTTTCATATTTTAAATTCGTTGTTTTCATTCGGCGTCTTATCATCGTCATGTTAGTAGCTAAACTCTCTACGAATCCTTCTCTGGAATCCCTTTGCATAGTCTCGGAATTCGGATCGGAAATACCTCGTGTATTAAATCCTTGAGCAGCTATTGCAAGCATTCTGTCACAGCCATCCATAGCTATGACCACAAATCCCGACATTATAAAATTAAAAGCATCTTCATAGGTTGATACTTCACTTTGTTCCGCAGAAGATATTATACTATCCCGTAAATACTCATACTTTTTCAGTGGTGATCCATCAACGTGGGCTTTACATATCTGGTTAAAGACTCCATTTGCAAAAAGATCTTTGCTTATCATTCCTCCCCAGCTTATGATCGCACTACTTACCCCTACTATATTTACTTTTCTAATCATAAGTTCGTCACTTTCGTTAAATGACGCTTTAAAGTAAGCTATACTTTCAGTAAGAGACGGAGAAATAAAGTTTTTTTTGGATTTATCTATTTTATTTTCTTCTGGGCGATTATATATTTGATTAAATTTCTCGATCCATTTCAAGTCCAAATTTCCCCCTTTATACTATTATTTAACTAGTATTAATTTTTACACTTTTTATCATATTTATACCATTTAAATGAAATATTGATATACCTTTCTCCTTATATTTATGGTATAATACATTTTACTTTCTTTATGGTGGTGACTAAAATAATGTCAAGTTCATCAGTAAAACTAAGCGATATACTAAGAGAATTCACTTTCAGCGAAATATTTATGCCAAAAGATCCTTCAGAGGTAAAAATACTTACTAAAGATATAAATAGAATGGGTCTTGAACTAATAGGGTCTTTAGAATTTTTTAATCCAAATAGAATTCTAATTATGGGCCAAAGTGAAAATTCATATATTTCAACTTTAAGTTCTGAAGAAATTTATCAGTCTATGGATGCTTTGTTTTCACTGTATCCACCTGTTTTAATCACAACAAGAGGTATTACCCCTGTAAGTGAAATTATTAATTGTGCAAAGACTCATTCCATACCTATAATTTGTTCAAAAGAATCTACTTCAGACGTAATATCCGAATTAGTATCTTTCTTAAATATACAATTAGCTCCAAGGATTACTCGCCCGGGAGGACTTTTAAACGTTCACGGGGAAGGTATACTTCTTGTAGGTGAAAGTGGCGTAGGAAAATCAGAAACTGCAATTGAACTTTTAAAGCGTGGTCATAAATTAGTCTCTGATGATTTAGTTGAAATAAGAAAAATATCTAAAAATTCTTTAATTGGATCTGCCCCTGAAAATATAAGACATTTTATAGAAGTCAGAGGAATAGGTATTATTAATGCCAGAAGAATATTCGGAATAGGTGCCGTTAAACTTTCTGAAAAAATTGATATGGTTATAAATTTAGAAGCTTGGAAAGAAAATAAGGTATATAATAGAATGGGTACAACCGTACAATATACGGAAATACTTGATATTAAAGTACCGTTTATTACTATTCCGGTAAGACCGGGAAGAAATCTGGCAATCATAATAGAAGTCGCAGCGATGAATAATAGACAAAGAAAAATGGGCTATAACGCTGCAAGAGAACTCTTTATAACCCTTGGTATGGAATATCCGGGATCTAGTCCGGAAATGGAAAAATGTATTTGGGATATTTAAAAATAGGAGATGTATTTTTAAATGAAAATAATAGCTGATACTCATTGTCATACAATTGCATCCACTCATGCTTACAGTACAGCATACGAAAATATACAAGAAGCTAAAAATAGGGGACTTAAATTCGTAGCAATAACAGACCACTGCGGAGATATGCCCGGATCACCGGGACCATGGTATTTTGAAAATCTAAAGGTTATACCTAAAGAAATTGATGGAATTGGCGTGTTAAAAGGTATAGAATCAAATGTACTAAATGAAAAAGGTGAAATAGATCTGCCAACTGATCTTACCATACCTCTTGATTGGGTTATAGCTTCTATACATGAACCTGTATTTTTTGGGAATCATGATGTTGATGACTGTACTAAGCTTTGGATAAATGTGGCTAAAAATCCTTTAGTAAATGTTATAGGTCATAGTGGACTTGTAAACTTTAAGTATGACTATGAAAAAGTAATACCCATATTCGGAGAAAATGGAAAATTAATCGAAATTAACAACAGCTCTTTTACTGTAAGAGAAGGCTCTGCGCCTAACTGTAAAAAAATAGCAATACTTTGTAAAAAATATGGTGTTCCAATTGTTATAAATTCCGATTCACATTTTTGTAAACAAATAGGACGTTTTGATAAAGCTATATCTTTACTGGAAGAAATAGATTTTCCTGAAAATCTTGTTATAAATTCTAATATAGAAACTTTTAAAGCTTATTTAGAAAAATATACAAATTATTATAAATAAAACGAGAGTGATCTTATATTGTATAATGATATAAAAAAATTATCGGAAGAATTAGGATGTAAAGTACTTGTAAATGAGCCAATGGCAAAACATACTACTTTTAAAATTGGAGGTCCGGCTGATTTATTTATAAGAATATTTAATATAAATTCCCTTAAAGTAATTTTAAAAGAAATTATAGGTAATAGTTTAAATTATTTTTTACTTGGAAAAGGATCAAATCTATTAGTTTCTGATCTGGGGTTTAGAGGAATAGTTTTAAAACTAGACGGAGATTTTAATATAGTAAAAAAAACAGATGATACTACAGTGCAGTGTGGATCATCTGCTTCTCTTGCAAAAGCATGTGTATTTGCCCTTAAAAATAAATTATCGGGTCTTGAGTTTGCATGGGGAATCCCCGGTACTTGCGGTGGAGCTACTTATATGAATGCCGGAGCGTATAATAGCGATATGTCATCGATTATAACCAATTGTATGAGCATTGATAAAAAAGGATTTATCAAAAACATAGAAGCAAAAGACTTAAAACTTTCTTATAGAAAAAGCATTTTTTCTGAGAATGATGATGTAATTCTTTACACCTCTATGAAGTTATCCCCGGGTGATAAAAATAAGATAAGGTCTCAAATGTATAAATATATATCAAGAAGAAAACTAAAGCAACCTCTTGAATTTCCGAATTCAGGGAGTATATTTAAGAGACCACCTAATAATTATGCTGGTACCTTAATAGAAAAATGTGGATTAAAAGGCAAAAAAATAGGAGATGCTATGGTTAGCGATAAACATGCAGGATTTATAATAAATATAGGTAATGCTACATGCCAAAACGTTACTGATTTAATAAAATTTGTCCAAGAAACCGTATTTAATAAGACGGGAATACTTTTAGAACGAGAAGTTATTATTTTAGGAGAATAAATCTGAAGGATGAGATTAAAATGATAGATTTTATAATAGTTACAGGACTTTCCGGAGCCGGAAAGTCAAAAGCAATTTGTGCTTTCGAAGATATAGGATTTTACTGCGTAGACAATATTCCCCCCTCACTAATACCAACATTCTATAATTTATGTTGTGACTCTAAAGATAAAAATATAAAAAAAGTTGCTGTAGTAGTCGATGTAAGAGGAGGAGAAAATTTTAGCGTATTTTTTGAATCCCTCAACAAACTTAAAATAGATAAGAAACCCTATAGAATATTATTTATAGAGGCTGAAAACCATGTCATAATAAGAAGGTATAAAGAAACTAGACGTAAACATCCTTTATATGAAAATTATAGAGGATCTGTGTCTCAAGCTATTGAATTAGAAAAAAATGTATTAAAAACCGTCAGAGAAAGATCAGACTATATAATAGACACATCTTCCCTATCCGACGCTCAACTTAAAGAAAGAATCTGCGGACTCTTTTTAAAAAATTCTCAAAATTCTTTAATGATTAACTGTATGTCATTTGGATTTAAATACGGATCTCCATCAGAGGCAGATTTAATATTTGATGTTAGATGTTTCCCAAATCCATATTATGAAGAAGACTTAAAAAATCTAACAGGTTTAGATGATCCTGTTAGATTGTACGTTTTAAAAAAACAAAATACAAAAATATTTATTGAAAAGCTTTTTTCTCTCATAGATTTTATGCTTCCCCTATATCACAACGAAGGAAAAAGTCAATTAGTAATTGCTATAGGATGCACGGGAGGGAAACATCGCTCTGTTGCTATAACTCAACGTTTATATGAGCATCTTTCAGATACAGACCATAACGTAAGCGTATATCATAGAGATATAAAAAAATAGTAGCAACACTTTAAAAATTGCTACTATACTATTTATTAAACTAATTTATTTATATTTCAAAATTTAAGCTACCTTTATCTTTATCTTCAAAACCAAAGTATCCAGCTTGATTTTTTGTCTTACCCTGAGATTTTCTGTTTACATACTCCTTAAACTCCATTACTGCGGCTCGTCTTGAAACATTTTGATTCAAATATTCTTGTAATAAATCATTAATATTTGAAAAATATTTTTTAAAATCATCAACCAATTTATTTTTCTTTGTCTCATTTTTTTCCTTTTTTATCTTTGCCTTTTTACTTTTTATTTCTTTAATCATTTTACATATACTATCATAGGTAACACCTTTTTTAGCTTGGCCATTTAAGGACTTTTCAAGTTCATCTAATGTTTTTGACATATATAATTTCCCCTTTTGAAAAAAATATATGTTAATTATATATATATATATATATAATGTCAATGTTTTTATCTAAATTTAACAACATTTGCAAACATATAATATTTGATCAAATTTTGGTATGTATGGAAGATACAACCTTAAGAAATTTATCTATTTCTACCTTTTTAGTAAATATTGAAGGACTTATTCTTACAGTTCCTCTATCTATAGTATTAAAATGTCTATGTGCCACCGGAGAACAATGAAGTCCTGTTCTAACAGCTATATTTTTCTCATTAAGTATTTTGCCTATCTCATCACTAATATATCCCTTTACATTAAAACTTAAAACAGGAACAAAATATTTTACATCAGGCTTAGAAACGTATAGTTCCACATTTTTTATATTCTTCAATCCATCATAGGCGTAATTTATCAACTCCATTTCGTGACTAAATATATTTTTTATCCCTGTTTTTTTAACAAAGTCTACTCCTGCTTTTAGTCCTGCTATTCCTATTGTATTCGGCGTACCGCTTTCCAGCTTCTTAGGCATCTCTTCCGGATGACAGAGCATCATAGAACTAGTTCCAGTTCCACCTTCTATTATTGTATCTAATTTGTCTGCACTTGAGGTTATCATTATTCCTGTACCCATGGGACCATATGTTAAATGTAATATAAAGAAAATAATGATTCACATAAAGATAAAAATATTTTACTTATACTTTCTTATCCCCTATTTACTTTATATTCATCTCTGATTTTAAATCTTATTTTTATTTCTTTCTTACTATTAATTATTATCTCATCTACTAATTCTACTAATAATTCCCTATATAGTGTACTTATATTTTTATATTTTATAAGATCGTCTAATAAAAAATTTGTATTAAAAAGAGTGTCATTCTCTTTTTGTATTTGATTTTCTATATTTAGTACTATACTCCTTATTTTTTCCTCTTCTTTTTTATAGGTTTCTTTCATATTAAAATATTCTTCTTCAGATATATTATTACATTTCCAGTCTTCGTATAAACTTTTTTTAAAAAACAAAATTTCCTGCAGTCTTTTTTGATTTAACTTTAGTGAACTCTCAAAAGGTAAAAATTTCTTTTTCTTACAACTCAAATTTTTATATTTTTCCAAATTTTCTTTAGAGTAAATTAGTAAAGATATTAGGTCTTGGACTATCTTAAGTAATATTTTATTTAAAATCTTATGATTAATGGTATTTTTACAGCAATGAGTACCACAAGAATTTTTATATGTACTACAAATATAATATATATATTTTCCGGATTTTTTTCTTACCATAGCTCTACCACAATTACCACATCTT
>CAQBRY010000015.1:21778-23116 GCA_948762645.1 uncultured Eubacteriales bacterium
CCAGAAAATATATATACTTTATCTTTTTTTGGAGATATCCTAGTATTTAACTTTTGCAAATTTTGAGCTTTAATAAAAGTTTCTTTATCTATTATTGCAGGGTGAGTATTTTTTACTATAAACCACTTATCTTCAGATTGTTTTATCTGTTTATGTACTTTATAACTCTTTACCTTAAATCTTCCCTGAACCATATTTCCAATATAAACTTCATTTTTCAAAATAGATGTTACTGAATTTGTACACCATAGAGGATCCCCAAACTTATCTCCATTACATCTATATTTCATACCTTTTTGCTTTTTATAAACAGACGGACTAGGTATTCCCAAAGAATTTAATTTTCTAGTTATAGAAAGTTTGCTCATTCCACTTACAAACCATTTAAATATATTTCTTACAACTTCAGCAGCCTCTTCGTCAATAATTATTCGATTATAGTCGATTTCATCTTTTATATATCCGTAAGGGGCAAAAGCACCAATAAACTCACCTTTTTTTCTTTTCATATTGAAAACCTTTCTTATCTTTTCAGACGCCTCCCTACAATAATTATCGTTAATTAAATTCTTAAAAGGCACTATAAGACTATCCATACTATCAGGAGATTTATAACTATCCAAATTGTCTCCTATGGATATGAATCTTACATCAAAATTCGGAAAAATTTGCTCAAGATAGTTTCCAACCTCAATATAATTCCTTCCAAGACGTGATAAATCCTTAACTATCACACAATTGACCTTTTTACAACGTATATCTTCAAGCAGTCTTTGAAAACCCGGTCTATCTGAATCTGTCCCTGAAAAGCCATCGTCAATATAAATATCTACTAAATTAAATTCATTGTTATCCATTACGTAGTCAATTAACAGCGTCTTTTGATTTTTTACACTCAAACTTTCATCTTTATCGGTATCTTCTCTTGAAAGTCTTATATAAACTGCAGTTTGCCATAACTTTTTAATTGGCATGACATTAAAAGTTTTCATTAATTATATCCTCACATTATTAAAAAAATATAATTTGAAAATTACGTATATTTTCTAATTAGAAACAATAATTTTAGAAATTATTTCTTCAAAAGATTTTTTACTATCTTCCAAAAATTCAATTTTAATATTAATATCATCCAATTTAAAATTGTAAGGATTTCTTATTTCTTTAATATACTTATTAATTCTATCTTTATGGGGACAATTATCATCAATGCATATATGATCTATATCGATTAGCTCTTTAATACTAATTTTTTCAAAGTTATGATTTTCTAATTTTTCCAACTTTTCACCCAAAACCATACCGTTTTTCCCCCTTTTATTTAATAATATAATAATA
>CAQBRY010000016.1:0-14508 GCA_948762645.1 uncultured Eubacteriales bacterium
AATTTAGATAGGCTTAAAACCGTAGCTACAACTAAATTGATAATTATTGGATCTACACTTAAAAACATCTTAAAAGATTCAGTAATTACCGCACAAATCAATGCACATGATCCTAAATTCATTAAACTTTTTTCTGTGATAAATTCTGAAATGCTGTTTTCCATTTTTAACTCCTCCGACTAATTTAATTTTTGACATTAAAATATCCGCATATATGAGATCTCCTCATATATACGGAAAAATAATAATTATGATGTCCTTTTCCAGACATACACCGCTAAATAAGGCGGTAAATTAGAAGACTGCGAAGTATTACCATGATTATGAGGCTGTCCTCCGCCTGTAGTATCTGTGGGACCTTTAGATGCAGTCCTATAAGTAGCTGTATAAGACCACAAAGACGTGCTGCCTTCATCAGTCGCATTATTAAAATTATGCGAGTGACTGGGAATTTCATTGATAGTTAATGTATGATCCGCTGTTGTATGGTAATGCGAAGCCACTCCACCTGTAGACCCTGCTGAATATGCACTTCCTGCGGATAATAAAAACTTGTCTTGTATTCGCTCCCACGAACCGCCAAATAATGTTTGTGGGTTTGCAGAATTAACACTCATATAAATAGCTCCAACAGGATATATAACGTCTAGTATTTCTGATTTAGAATATACATCTAAATTTGTTCTTGCCACACTTGCATTACTTGCCCCTGTTCCTCCGTTTGCAATAGGCACTTGACACCCACTGTAATTTGTAAAAATTCTATTCCAAGTAACAGTTTTAGAAAGGGTATTATAATTTCCAAAATAAAAATTGTTGCCATTGACCGCCCCTTCGTATGAACGATTATATAATATCTGTAATCTTGCACCAGCCCTTTTATGTATTGTTAATGTTCCATAGCCACAAGGTAAGTCCGTTATGGAATTAGACACAGTATCTATCCATGTCATTAATATCGAAGGATAGGGCATTGCTTGTATTATTTCAGATGTTGTTGTAGGCAATGATATTAAATCGGTTACTGCGGTATATATAGGTACTCCACCTAAATTAGTCATTGCGTCTTTAGCATTTGTTGCACCTGTACCGCCTTGATTTATCGGTAAAACTCCGCTAAAATCCGTTAAGCTTGTAGGCTTATTCTCCAAATCATTATAATCTATAATTATTTCATTTTTATCGGCTTTGTCAGACAATAACTCATTTACCTCTGACTTATTGTAATAATCTGTTAGGTCTGTTTTTTGTATTCCAAGTAACTCCCACTCATTATTAATGTAAATATACTCTTTATACATATCTGAGGGTTCACCACTGTAAGGTACTAAATAAATAGTAGTTGGCGAGATATCTTTAGTCGGCAACTGAGAAACAACAGATATTGCAAACTTAGGAATTGCAGATACTAAATTATTAATTTCTGCTTGTGTGTACGTTTCTAACTTTGTATAGTAATTTGCCAAATCATTTACCGCACGTGTTATAAATACTCCGTCATTAATAAAATCACTTAATTTTGTTGGCTTATTTATAAGTTCCTCATAATTGTCTGTTCCACCGCCCGAATCACCTTTTTCACCTTTGAGCATTAATATTTTAATGTTTTTTATGTTCTGTTCTTCCTTGACTTTGTAATTATTGTCAATGGTAATTTTAGCAACTATTCCGTCTGAAAAATTAACTTTTACGTCCAAACAAACTACCTCCTTTTCTAAGTCGTAATATCTTGTTCGACAGTTAATAACCCTTTAAGAATAGTAAAAACATCGGAATTCACTCCTATTTCAAAATCATAGTAGTAATTTCCAATGTCGATATTTTTTGTATCTTCAGGAGCAACCCTTATTCTATATTTGTTAGTTTCTGCTTTTGTAATGCCATTTCCAAGTGACTTTTGAAAGGTATATGTACTGTCATTCGGTTCTTGTTTGCAACTAAAGTATGCGCTTTCCAGATCTTGATTAAGCCCCTCCAGTTCTACACCAAACGACAATGTATCTCCTCGAACCATAGTAATATTTATGCTTTTCATAGATATTTCTCCTTAATTATTCTATATTTTCAGGGTCAGGATAAACTATTGTTGCAGTATCGCCCCAAACCGCAAGGACTGCACTTAAATATGGTTCTTTTATTTGCTCCTTTAATTCTTCACGTCCTTGAGTGCTGTTTGTATATGCTGTTCTAACAGCTTCTCCGACCTGCAATTTTTGCCCTTCGTATTCTATATATTTGGTAAATACAACACTTACACTGTCTCGGTTTAAAAGCTCCAGCCTTATTTCTTCTTTGATTTCCATTATTTCACTCCTTTTTATGTTGCTATTAAATAAAATCCGCTAAGCCCGACCCAAACATCTCCTGTTTGCCATTGGCAGGCAAATGCCCCATTCTCGCCCAGCAAATGTATTCTTGATGAACTGTCTGGGATTATTCCAGTTCTTGTCGGATTTCGATTAATGGCTCCATAGATTTGATTAAGCGACAAAGCTTGTCCGACCATTTCATTTGACGAAACATAAGGAAGTCCTGTTATACAAGCGTAATCTGTTCCAGCGTCTGTTATGCTCCATTTGCCGTAAAAGGTTATATAGCAAAGGTTGTTAATCCTTTTGTATCTTCCGTATCTATATTGGACGGTATATGTAGGATTAGTGCCATTTATTGACCTAATGCTCGGTGTCCATGAGCCACCTTCAAATATAACCCTTTCTCCGTTTATGGTGGTTGTACTGTTAAAATTGGTGCCGCTTTCAAAATTTGTCAGACTATGAAATTCAGCTGAATTTTCAAATATAGTTTTTAAGGCAATATTGAAAGTATTGTCTTGTGTAGACACTTTACCGATTGCTAAAGCCCTACCACTTGCGTTAAAGTCCATAAGTGTAAAGGCAGTGGGGACAGAGATATTTTGAACTGTGGTACTAAAATAGTCTTTGACTTCCAGAGTAAACGTATATTCTTTGTCTATGTCAATCTCACTTGCCAAATATGTAGTATTAACCTCATATTCACTACTTGAGGTTAAATTTACGCTTTGAATTTCTGTTTCATCATTTGCTTTCCATTTAAGGATAAAAGACTTATCATTTTTATTATTAACTGCCGATATACTCGCATTAATCGTGCATAAAACATAAGAGCCTTTATCGTCAAGTTGACCGCTACTGTTAGCCCTTGTGGCAGTAAAAGAAGTAATGGTCGGACTGTTATAAGAAGCTACTGAAAAAGACGTATTTCTACTTGCTGTTCTACCTCTGCTGTCGGTTACAACCGTGCTTACGGATTGATTCCCGCTATTTAAAAGTTCATTTGTAGTGAATGTCGAGGAATTGAACGATTGTGAATTTACGCTTGATTGATATTTGTTTATAGAACTTCAATATGCTCCACTTGCTAAAATTTTGCCCTTTATCGTACTTTTACCTTGAACAAAACACCCAAATTTACTTGCTATTCCTGATGTGTTTTCTGTAAGATTTACGCTGTTAATAGTTGGTACAACACTTGACGGAACGTAAATTGTAAAATCTTTTGAAGTCCAGCCAATAAAAGTACCATTTTGGTAAGTATCCACGTATATTCTTGCTGTACCTTGAGAAGAGTTGGTAACATAATTACTGTCTTCAAGTGCTGGGGTAAATGTACAGCTTGTTCCGACATTCTCTCCTATTCTGAACCTATTTCCGTCAGGTCTCATATAATCCACAATGTGAGTAAAAGAATCGGAAGCCATGTTTATACTTACAGTTATAGAACTTCCAAAAGTATTACCGTTTATGCCGGAAATACTACTTGCTCTGGGAATAGTTGTCAGCCATTCGCCGTAGCTTTGTTCACTTGATGATAAAGGTGTGTTAAGGCTTATCCAAGCTGAAGTATCAAGATATTTACTTCCGTCTGAATTATGCGGGACCGCCACATCACGATTAAAAAGCGTTATTCCGCTACTGGTAATCTTTTGACTTGTATTTACACTCGCACTGTATGTTGTACCATTAATTTTACAATAAACTGTACCTGTTCCGTAGGTTTGATAGCCACTATTTGTTCGCCAAAAGTTTACTTTGACATTTACACTTGAATAATTTTCTCCCACGCTTTGCCAATTTGTACTTACTGTAATGTTATATTTAACATAACCATTGCTGGTACTCATTGCCCCTGATGTTCCCATATCTTACCCTCTATTCTTGTAAAAAGATAAATTTCCATTATTTCTGGGTTCAAAAGTGAAATTTCCGAGCTGTAAACTATTTAAAAATTCTCCGTCTTTTATGTATAACTTTCCCTCGCTCATATAAGCTATTTCAAGGTTATTACTTATAAAAGAGATTCGGTCATTTGAGATTTTTAAAAGAAGTGGATTTCCAGCTTGACCTAAAATAATATTTCCGTCGACAAAACGGATATATTTAATAATTTCATTGAACTGTTGTTTTGTTTCGCTGTCTAAACCATCCATTTGGCTTATAATCTCCGTAAACTGCATTGTAAAGTCATTTGCGGTTTGAGTAAACTGCGAACTTACTTGACTTTGATACTGTGTAAAATCCGATTGTTTAATATAGTTTTGTGATACCTGAAGCATTATATTTTCTGGAAGCTGACTAATAAAACTGCTGGTTTCGATTTTCTCATTGACTATCCCTGACATCTCCTGATTAGGTACGTAGTGCG
This sequence comes from uncultured Eubacteriales bacterium, assembly GCA_948762645.1. GTDB lineage: Bacteria > Bacillota > Clostridia > Oscillospirales > Acutalibacteraceae > CAQBRY01. The sequence goes on from CAQBRY010000016.1 coordinate 4,684, forward strand.
TTTCTATTGTGCCAACTCTTGTTATTAAGTCATTAGCTATGCCTGATTGCCCAACGCTGACATCAGTTAAGCTTTTAAAACTACTGCCAAGCTGAATCTGCGTTTTGGCAGGATTTTCTATGTCAATACTTAATTTTTTAAGTAAATAAACTTTATTTATGCCATGGGGATTGATTTTAATGCGTACATATTCTCCTATTCTAAAAGAACTTACGTCTTTACTTAGTGTGCCCAAATCAATAGCCGATACATCAATAGTTATTAAAAACATGATGTTATCGGCTAAATATTGTTTGGCTTTAGTAAGTAAATTTTGAGGAAGAGTTACATCATCCCACGTTACAACTTCAAATATTTTCCCATAAATTTTGGCGGTTTCTTCATCAATTAAAAAGTCCTTATCATCATTTACGCTTTTAATGGTCAGCCTTTCGTCTGTATCGTTTCCCTCGCTGTCTTGTAGCTTTGCACCTAAAGGAATTATACCTGTTTTTATGCCGGTTCCGTCTACTTTTTGGCTTAAATTTGCAAGATTAACCGCAAATTCTATGACCTGCGTAGAGGTATAGGGGAAGTCCGATAAATAATCAAGATAGTTTCCATCCTCTTCATATCTCACAATTAAATATCCGCCGTGAGTATCAATAAGTCTGCTTTCAATTACCTCAAGGCTTGTGAGATATTCTATGCTTGACCGATTTATATAGTTGTTTGGGTCGGTAACAGTAATTTCACCCAGCTTAAACTTTTGAAAATCTTCAACTTGTGAATTATGGCTGTCAATTATGTTTTCTAAAAATTCGGGTATATCGCCTTGATATGTAAAAGGGCGATATATGCTGTCGAGTAAATACGCTCTTATTCCTTCAACTGTAATATTTTTGGATTTATATATGTTTGTGGTATCATCTAAAACTCTGCCTTTGAATAAAATTTTGTTGTCTTGATATACACTAATTATCGACCTTAGTTTATTTATTTTGTCAAAGTAAGGGTGGTTATTGTGAATTGTAAAAGTAAGAGTGCCATTTTTGTTTAGTTCAAGATTAAGCTTAGGATTTCCAACCTTTAAGATCTGATTTTTGCTGTCATGGAGTACATAATCATCACATTTTATAATATATCTCATAGCATTCCCTCTTGATATGAAAATGTTACAGTCCCCAAGCTTCCTTCTTTAAAAGTAAAAATATTTCTGCCTTCTTTTAAAACGATAGACGTATTTAAATGTTCGCCCTTAGCTAAAGAATAGTCAGCGTTTTCAAAGTTCATAATTACGTTATTTGTAGTAATAATTTTCGGAGTAGTCGGCATTTTAAGATTATTAACAGCCACTTCATAGGGAAGTGCCCCAATTGTTTTGACAACCTTTGTGATATTTCGTTTATATTTATATGGCTCACAATTTGCAGTTATTGTTATCTGCCCTGTTTTTTTAGACCTATCTAAGTCTCCTATACTGCACCGACCTATTAAATAAAGATCTTCAAAAGTAGGCAAAATTATTTTCATTTTTTGTCCATGTAAGAAATTTGCAAGTACATGATAAATTCTTACTACCTCGGAAAGTTCAAAAGGTACTGTAAAGGTAAGCTCTAATTCTCTGCTTTTATAATTTACCATCCCTAAAATTTCGGTTAAATCAATACTTCCGTCATGCCCCACAATATCAATATAGTTTGTCTGGACTTCTGGAATTTCAAGTTTAAAAGGGGAAAGGAGAAGTCCAAAGTCACTATAGCTTTTTCGTACCATATTGTCGCTTAGCCTTGTAAATACTATGTTCTGCACATCTAATTCCCCCTAACTTTTAAAGCGTTTATATTTCCAAGATTGCTGTCTATATATGGCGATAACTCGCCAACTATTGCTCCTGTATCGAGTACAAGCTTTTGTTTGGAAATATTCGGAAGATATTCTTTAAGAACTTCAAATATTCCTGATATTATTGAGTACATAGCACTGTTATTATCACTTTCGTTTACTGCCTGTTTAACGTAGTCTTGAAGTGTATCAATAGGTGCAATGGCTTCTGCTCCTGCTTCTCCGCCTACCATTAAATTATTACTAAACGGATTTAAGCCAAATATCGTCGGCTCATTTAAAACAGCACCTTTTTTGTACCAATCTATACCAAAACTCGGTACTGACGGCGGATTTAAGCTAAATTCACCACTTACCTTAAAATGTGGCAATTTTAATTTTGGTAAACTCCATGAAAAATTAAATAACCCTTTTATTTTGTCAATCCAGCTTTTTACTGTGTCCCATGCGTCTTGTATAGGTTTGCAGATAGCTTTCTTTATATTTTCCCAAGTCGTGGAAGCTGTGCTTTTAATGTTATTCCATGTGTCCGATGCTGTATTTTTGATATTGTTCCATTTTTCTTTCACTGCTGTTTTGGCTTCATCTGCTTTATTTGAAATATTAGTTTTAATTTCATTCCATTTTTCCGTTGCAGATGTTTTTATATTTTCCCAAGTTGTGCCGATATCAGTTTTAAAAATATCCCATTTTGATTTAACTTCGCCTGTTTCCCAATCAACCTCATTAATGTGTTCACTTGCTTGATTTTTAGCTTCTTCGACTATTTTTTGATGTGCTTCTTCTGCTTTTGAAATGGTATCATCTCTTTGCCTTGTTGCTTCCTCAACAATTTTGTCGGCTGCAAGTGTTGCTTCTTCTGTTCCTTGTGCTCGAAGCTGTGCTGCTGCTGCAAGACGTTTATTATATTCTTCCTCGGCTGCTGCTATTGTTTCGTCTCTTTGCTTAATCGAATTTTTTACTACTTCAGTTGCTTGTTCAGCACTCAAATTAGAAGCATTTATTTTAAGTCTTTCAAATATTGCATTTTGTTCTGCTTCACTTTGTGACATTGTAGAAATGGCAGTATTCATCATTTCAGACTTTATTCTGTTGATTTCTTCATTTTCCTCTTGTGTCAGCTGTCTGTTTTCATTAGAAGCGGTCTGAATAATACTTTTTATTTTTTCATTTCCTTCTTTTGTAATTCGTGTTTTTTCATCATATGCCGAGGTCGCGTTTTTCATTATGCTTTCTTTTTCCTGCTCACTTATTTCAGTTGAGTTTACAAGCATTTCGTTTAAGGCATCTACAACACTTGTTTTTTGCTCGTTTACGGAATTTACAATACTATCGGTCATTTTTTGGAATGTTCCTGTGATATTATCTGCCATATCCTGTGTGACTCCTTGACCGCTCCAATTTAGAGTATTTAGGCTTTTGGTTGCTTCTTCTTCCAAGTCCATAAACGCTCCGACTGCTTTTTGCGTGTTTTCGCTTACTTCAGAGCCAAACCTCTCAATTTCGGGGATTGCTTTGCCCGAAATAGCAGGTATTAAACTTTCAACAAAGCCCCAAACTCCCTCGAAAAATCCGCTTATATACCCTTTAACACTTTCAATTTTGCCTACAACTACATCTACAATCCCTTGCCATATTTTATCTAGTCCGTTTATAATTTTATCTCCATCAAAGGTTAGTAATCCAACCAAAACTTCGCCAAGACCTGCAAAAATGTCGATTACCCCGCCAATCATTTTTATGACACCGTCAAGAGATTTTATAAATCCATTGAAAACACCCATAATTCCTGCTATTGCAGGGAGTAAATTTGCAACTATAAGACCACCTATAAGGTAAAATAAATCTTTTAATCCTCCTAGCTTTTCCCATACGTTTTGCAACTGTTCCCACAAATTCTGGAAAGATTGTAAAATACCTGTTTTTTCGACCTAGCCTGTAAAAGTTGATACTACTTTGTCCCATTCTTCACGTAAAAACACAAATACTCCAATTACCGCTCCGACTATCGCAAGAATTGGAGCAAATCCCACACTTGCGACTGCCGATAATGCACTACCAATAGCAGGTAATGCTCCTGCAATACTGCCAATTGCCGAGAATAATCCTCCGAGTGCACTTGTTAATTTTCCTACAACTATTAAAGCAGGTCCTGCGACTGCTAAACCGAGTATTGCTTTTCCTATTAACTCCAGCTGTTTAGGGTCTGCATTATCAAGGTATTCTCCAAAAACCCTTAATTTCTCATTGACTTTAGTAAGTACTGGTACAACCGCCTTTGTTAAGCCAACAAACACTTTTGGTAATACTTCCAAAGTTTTGGTAAAACTTCTTATGATTTCTTGTAAAACTGGATATGCTTCCTCACTGTTCCACATTTCTACCGACATATTTCTAAACTTACTTTTTAAACTGTCAATAGCCCCAGCGAGAGTTCCTTTCATTTCAGAAGCCAAACCTCCGTAAGCGGAAGTCATTCCGTTTACTCCGTCAGTTCCGTTGTTCATTCCATCAATAAGTTTGGGTAGTGTATCTTCGGCTAAGAGTTCGCCTTTTTTCATCATGTCGTATATTTCCATTTCAGTAACGCCATAAGCATTACCTAAAATCTTAACCGCTGGTACGCCCATTTCAATCATTCTGTTGAGTTCTTCAAGCTGTACTTTGCCTTTTGACGACATTCTCCCTATTGCTTCCGATAAGGTCGTAATACCTTCTTGCCCCGCACCTGTGGCAATCGCTGCGTTTGTTATTCCGTCAAGATAGGGAATAGCGTCTTTGGCAGAGACTCCCATTGCAACAAGCTGTTTTCCTGCCTGTAAATAGGTATCGTAAGAAAACGGCGTTGTCTTTGCAAAGGTATATAAATCTTCGAGCATTGCCTCTGCTTCTTCGGCACTACCGAGTAACACTTTAAACGCTGTCCTTGTGTTTTCTTTAAGTTTTAGAAAATCAATTGAGGTTTTTGCTGTTGTTACTCCGAGTGCTGTTACTGGTGCTGTTATTCCTGCTGTTATTGTTTTCCCCCAGCCAGACATTGTATTTCCGATGTTTTTTAAAGTATCTCCGATGCCTGAAAATACATCTTTTACGTTATTTGCTAGGTTTTTAGCCTGACTTTGTACGTTTTTAAGACCGCTTTTAAAATTATTATCGTCAAGAGATACTTTCGCAACCAGACTTAATACTTCTTCTGACATTTTTATCACCTACCTTTTTTATGCCCGGTTTTAGGTTTAAAGCCTTTTAAAATGTTATTCGACTTATTTATTATCTCTTTGGTTTCTTTCTCGTTTTTAGTACCGTATTGTCGATTTATTGACGTATTAGAGATACTGTTTACACCTATAGAATTTTTCCAGTCTCTAAAACTCTTCTTAGGCTTGAAATGAATGTATAAATCCCATAAATCACGATTGTTTTTATCAATATAAACCTGCAATACTGTTTTAAATATTCCAATCGTTTCATGCCCAATATTTAAAAAAGAGATAGGGTCGTTGTATTTTGAGTACAACAGCCCTATAAATTCGCTTAGGTTGTCTTGATTTGTGTTTTCTCTTTGGCAAATGAGGGAAATATACGTTTGAAAAAAACCGCAAATTGATCCTTTGTTATTAGGTCTTTTATCATTTCTCCCCAATCTTCAATTGGCAGGTTGTCTACTTCTTCTCGACTTAAATTGCTTACGCTTTCTAAAAGTTCGGGGAGTTCCTCCTCAATATCGCCTAAACTCTCAACTACCACACAAACAAAGGAAGAAACAACACTGCCTAAATGCGACATATCGCTTGTATCCCCAGTAAATACCGCATTTATAGCATCTCTGAGCTTATCATTTTCAAATATTTCTTGAAGTCTGCGAAATCCTATTTTATGTAAAAGTTTCGATATTTTAAAAATGTCTTTTCCGACTAATTTTCTTAGTTTATATTTTTTCTCTGCCATTTATTCTGCTCCTTAATCTTCTGATATAACCTCATCTTGCGGATAATAGATCTCATAAGGTAAATGTTCCAGGTCTGTTTGTTCAAAACTTGCGGTGCATTCAAAAGTTATTGTGTATGTAGCCTGAGTTTTGTTCTGACCTTGAAGCTCTAAAGCACTTGTGCAAATTGCGTTCGGAAGTATCACAATAATTTGTTTTCCACTAACTAAAGTTCCGACATAAGCGATATTTTCCAAATAATCATCTTTTGATATGGAACGTTTGCTTACATACTTTTTATATCCCGATATATTGGCGGTAGTATCTAACTCTAGGTGTAAACTGTCTTTTATAACTCCCTCTGAAAATTCTGTCATGTTGCTTTCCATAGTTGCAGTTTCAGCAACTTTTATCTTTGCTCCTTTAACCGGAACACTTGCTCCGTCCATTTCAGCGTCAACATACTCTGGAGTAATGGATAAAGTAATACCTCCGTTAGTTGCTCCTAATACTGTTCCAGCCCAACCTGTTTCTTCGTTGTATTTTAAATTTTTATATATTGCACCTGCACTAAAGAGTAGATTTTCAGGTGTTTTTTGTGTAATCCCATGTGATTTTAAAGCCATTTTACTCACTCTCCCAATAATTTATTTGTAATCTTATTTCTAATTTTTTAAGTCCTTCAATTTCTGTCCTTCTTGGAGTTTTGCTTAGATAATTAATGGATAAACCAGTGGTCTTGTTTTTATCCGCAACTATCTTGTTGTAATTTCTAAACTTTTCTTTTATTTTGTCTTTGATGTCGATAAGTTCGCTTTCTGACTTTCTTGTCCATGCTTCTAATAGAATTTCTCCATTTGAAGAGCCATCTTCAAATTTATAATCATACTCGTAATATTCGCCTGTAACATACGGATAAACTACATTTTTACTGTCATTTATCATGTAATAGTAATTTATTCCGAGGTTTGTCAGTTCTTCATAAATACACTTCAAGACTTCTTTTTCACCCATTTTTATTTACCGCCCCCAATATCTTTTTAGCCTGACTTGTAATTTGAGGTTTTTTGGCAAGTAATGCTCTGTATAACATCCTTTGAGGTTTAACTCCGTTTGTGCGGTAAAATTTTCCGTCTTTGCTTGATTTATATATCCAACCGCCTTTACGTCCGTTTCCCTCTAAAGCATATTCGCCTGTACCAAGTTCTTGATAAACACTGTAATTTAAACTTGAGCCTATATATGCGGTTTTTTCTTTTTTCTCGACAAAACTGTCAGTTTCAAAACTTCTCGACAGTCCACCTGTATCAACTGGAGAATTTAAGGAAGCCTGACTTGCAATGCTGTCTTTAACTTCAAGCAAAAATGAATTTACTTTTTTGTCAAAGCTAGAAATCACGTTGTCTGTATAGTCTTTTAATTCAACTGTAGTAGCCACGTCATTCACTCCCCAACATAGCGTAAATATATTTCCATGTGGTATTTAATGCCCATTGGAACGTCTATTAGCTTTACTTCGTAAGGTTTATTATTAATCAAAAGCCTTATTTCATTTTCATTTGGTAATTCTTCGTAATCGCAAATAAAAATATGTGTGCTGTCTTCAATTTTGGCATTAAATGAACCTGTGTTGTTTTCACCTGTCATGTAGTCAAGATAGCCTTTTATCGTTTTTAAATCTTTAAATGTAGCTATTGTCTCGCCCAAATCATTTCTTTTGGTTTCCTTTGCCTGAATCAGAGCCTTAATATTTCCGCCTATTCTTTTCATGTTTTTGCCCTCATATACGGAGTGCAAAAACCCATGATTGAGATAGGATAGCCACTGACTGTATTTGTCTTATCCATATTGAAATATGTAACAGAGTGCCTTGATAAACTTTCACTCGCAACTCCAACTTTATCAGCATTTTCCAGATTCCATTTAAGCATTGATAAGCTCCCGTCCAGTATATCTTTGGGATATTCAATTTTTGTTACTAAATTATGCTCATTTTCGTAAAGCTCACTATCAACATAGGTGTTTTTATCTTTAATTTCAGTAACTACGTAAAGACCGTTATTTGATATGCTTTGGCTTATCTCAACTGTGTCTCCGACCTTTATATTATCGTTATAGCTAAAAAGTACGTTTTCTCGGCTTTGACCCTCAAAACGCACCTTTGTATTTTGGAATTTATTATTTGTATATCCTCTGATTGCAACCTCAATGGCATTCATTTTTTGCTTTAACTTTTCTTCTGGAATATCCTTAAATTCTTCCATTTCTTGAAGATCTTTTATTGTCCATAACAAGATTTTCACCTTATTTCTTTTTGATTATATAGCCATTTTCCTTAAACCAATTTAAAATCCAGCCACTGCGAACTTCAGCTTTACCATAAGCAAAATGCACTCCTGCGACTGTGCCATTATAGTTTTTAACTGGTGTTTCCACGATATAAATATTATTTTCATCTGTTTTTTCTGTTGTTTTTATTGGCATAATTACTCCTCCTTCTCGCTTTTTGAAAAAAGCTCGGCAAAAACTTTAATATGCGGGTAAGATTTTTCTAATTTCAATCTCAAACCCCGCACATTTTAGATTTATAAACTAGATTATTTTTATATTTCTAAGCACTCCTGCATTTCTGCTGTTTTTAAGTGCTACTGCTCCTATCATCTCAACTTCTCCTGTTTTCACTGCTCCTGCTTGTGTGAAGTCGGGGAGGTAGCTGTCAATTATTTTATTTCCTGCAACTGTTACTCCTAAAAATCCGTCATATCCGTCAAATTTCGCAGAGTAAATATCTGTTAAGCCTGTAACTTCTGCTTCGCCTATTGTCCTTTTTTGTACTCCCACAATAGGAGCTTCTGTTACTGTTTCACCGCTTACTGAATATTTATTTTTAAGGTCTATAATTCTGACTTTATTTTCTCCGATAGTAGTTACAACTCTGCCAAAAGCCTCTTCACTTTCTGTCTTATATCCGAGTACCCTTGCAACTGTCTGAATTTTGGTTTTCATATCGCCATTTACCATAATTGCAGTTGCATTAGTGCTGTTTATGAGTTTTAAAAGTGCCTCATAGAACACATCTGCATTTTCCTTTAATTTTGCCATTGTAGATAGATCTATATATTCTTCAGAATTATACTCAGTTTTTGTACCTACCAGCATTTTGTTAAGTCCGTCAAAAGCAAGATTATTTGTGGCACTGTCTCCGTTTATCATAGTGTCGTGAAATAAAGCTACCGCTGCTTTTATTTTGCTCTGTACTTGATGATTTACGCTTTCGAGCTGTGCCTCAACGGATTTTATTACTCTGTCTACTTGAAAACTTCCACCAAAGACTTTGAGTGTTACTGCCAATTGCTGGAGGATGGCTTCACTGTGGGTATATTCACTTCCAATTGCTCTAAATGAAGCGGTAGAAGGTACTTTTTCTTGAACATATCCATAAACTAATGTACTACCGCCTGTTGGAGAAACTGCATTGTCAAAGGGAAGAAGCTCTAAAATTTCACTTTCCCTTACGAAAATATCTATTATTTGCTGTGCAATTTTGTCTTGCATTCCTGTTGTCATTTGTGCCAAATTAAGCATTTTTATTCACTCCTATATTAATTTATTTTTGCTTGTATTTTTCCTGCAGAGCCTCCATTAAATTTTTTGGTTCTGGCTCCTGACTGTTATCGCCTTTTCCAACATTTAAAACTTCTACATCTTTACTGACTGCTTGAGTTTCAAAAAGGTTAGTATGCTGTTTTTTGACCATATCAATCATTTCATCTATACCTTTAAGGCTTCCGTCAGCATTAAATTCAAAAGGCGTTTTATTGTTTTGATATTCGTTTTTGATTTTGTATGTAAGATACTCAATATCTTTTGCTTTTTCCTTAATTAAAGCCTGTTTTAAACTACTGTTTATCTTTATTTCTTGATTTTCAGCTTCCAGTGCCTTAATTCTTTGTTCGTATTCATTTTGTTTGGCTTTCAGTTCCTCACTGCTTTTTACACCTTGACTTAATTCTTCGATATGTTTTTGTGCTTCTTCGTAAAGTCTGCTTTTTTCTTCCATATCGGTTTTGAGT
>CAQBRY010000016.1:14518-23097 GCA_948762645.1 uncultured Eubacteriales bacterium
ACCTGCAAAATGAATATTATTTTCTTTAAGTTCCTCTATCAAACTTTGAATTTTATCTTCGCTTACATATTTTTTAATAATTTCTTGTGCTTTTTCCATTTTTGTTTACTCCTTTATACGTTTTTTTACGTGCTACGAACACGACTAAAGCTTTCGCCTCTTTTACGTCTAGCCTTTAAAAAGACAAACAAAATACCACCTTCTCAGGTGGCTGTTTATTCTCAAATTATTTTTATATTAATTTATCTATTTCTTCTAAAGTTAAACCTGTATATCTCTTTATTTTTTCTATCGGTTCCTTATCCAGTATCATATTTTTCGCTATCTCAATTTTTTCGCTTTGTTTGCCTTTTTCCATGCCTTTTTCCATGCCTTTTTCTATACCTTTTTCCATACCCTGGTTATATTTTTCCTCGTTAATAGCCAACTCATTTTGGAGATACATTTCTCTTTGTTGTGCATCGTGCCTTACAGCTTCGTCTTTGCTTAAATCCTGCAATGCTTCATAAGCCTTTTCTATCTCTGGATTTTCCTGAGCCAACATTTCCATTTCCTCCTTGTCATTGGTTTTTATAAATCTTAACCAATCCCAAAGGTGTGTACCGTCATCATTGTTTGGAAGTTTTTTTAGTTCCAATAAATCAACTTCCAAAAGGTCGGTAAACATTGAATTGTCTTTCTCATCTCTCATATTGTACTTATGGAAATATCTGTTATCTTTTTTTACGTTATGTTCGGCAGCGATTATTATACTTACACTTTTTTTAATGTCTTTATACTTAAATCCCTCACAGCTTTGGTCTTTAACCATGTTCGCAAGATACACGATTATTCTTTGTTCTAAAATCGGTGTGCGTTTAACCTGCATTTCTACGTCTATTATATTTGACTTTGTTTTAACTTTAATGTCTAAAATATATTCTCCGTCAAGTGCAGAGCCTTTTCTTGTATGAGTATCAACAAATTCCAAATTTTCAAATTCTTCGTCTGGAATATTTAAAATGCATTTTAAAAAATCTATCATGCAACTTTTATTTCTGGTAAAAAGTTCTTTAAAGACTTTGTCATTGGTTTTGCTTAGCAATTCATGCTCCATATAGAATCCTCCATTGTTTATTATTACCCCTTATACTTGTATTATACTATATTTACCATTAAAAACCAATGTTCTATTAGTAAATCCTCAATGTTTCAGATACTCTTTTTTCCAGTTTTGATAAGTTTTATATGGAATAATTTCTCCTGTCAGATTATCTTTCCTTGTAGAATTTTTATCGCCTAAATCCCATCTCGGAATACTTGAAAGTCTACACCTGCAATTAATGTCTTGCTTTGGATCGCCAAACTGGTGAGGTGCGAAAACATCTCCTGCATTACTTTTAAAACATTCATTATATTCTACTACTTGCCCATCAAGTTCCAAATGTGTTTGACGTGTTCTTGTATCGAGCGTAGCGTCCCAACGCTTTAATAAATCCGCACCTTCTGAAATACTTGCTTTCATACTGTCAATTTGTGCTTGAGTTGATACTCTGCCACCCTCAGTCCTCGCAATTCTATATGCGTTATTAAAGCTAATTTCCGCTATTTTAGATACGTTTCTTGCTATTTCGGAATAACTATTACCCTGTGCAATTCCTCTTGAAATTTCGGCAATTACAAGCCTTTTAAGACTATCTATATCAGCATACAATCTCTCTGAAAATTTTAGTCCCGCTGTCTTGGTTTTTATTGCCTTTACAAGTAACTTTGCATTTATAGGTGTGTATACTGGTATTTTATAAAATTTTTGGAGTATAAAAACATCCCCAAGAAAACTATCATCATACACACTTTGCAAAAATTTAGTTACCGTGGTTATATTTCTTTGTCTGAGCAAATCAAGACTTACATTAATTTGAGATTGCAATAATTCTTGATATTCAAGCTGGTATATTTTGGAATTGATTAAACTTTGTTCTGCTTTTGTTATTTCTAATTCCTTTATCCTCTGCCTAAGTTCTTTAATTGTGATTTTTACATCTGCTAAGGCTCTACTGTAAGCTGACTCAAGATTTTTAAGCATTTTTTCTTCATGCTTTAAAAGAAGTTTATCTATCTGCTTTTCATATTTATTCAAGCTCCATCATCCTCATCTTTAAGGCGGAGTATTTCATCTGAGAGTTCATTTATTGATTTTCTGGTATCAATATTTTCTTGAATTTTCGTTTGTACTTCCTCAAAGTCAAGTTCTAAAATACTACAAATTTGTTTAACTATTGTTTCTTCTGGAAGTTTGCCCATTGCGTTTAAAAGAGTGTTTATCTCTATTTGTTTGGTTTCTGCTTCTACTTTCGCAATTTCTGCATTATCTAGATTATTTGCCATAACATTTCTTGTAAAGTCCAAAACAATATCTTGTAAGCCATAGCTTGTCGTATATTTTTCATTTATTTCTTCTAAAATTATCTCTAGTATCGGCTGTAAAAAAGATCTTACTCTGCGTTCCATTTTGTCACATTTAAGGTCTAAGAGTGCGTATCTGCTCTTAATCACGATATTGGTTATATTTCCGTCACCTGTTTGTGATGAATTAAACCCCATGCCAAAACGATATATATTTTTTTCGTCAAGTTCGAGTTTAGCTTTTCTCGCTTCATAGGGGATAGAGATTGTTTTTATATCTAAATCTCCTTGCTCTCCAACTCCGACCATCTTTTTTACTCTGATATTGTTTTGAAGTTCGTTAAAATCGCTACCTTGAAATCCTTTTACAACGTATATTCCTTCTGCAACATCTTGTAAATTATTTGAAAGTCCGCAACTCATTAAGTCGTAATCATCAATCAGTGCTTTAATAGGTCTTAAATCGCTGTATTTATCTTCGTTGTTATCAAGTCTGAAAAAGGGAATAAAGCCAAATTTACTTCCTTTTATTTTTACATTGTCATTGTCGATTTCTCGCCACATTTTATGGGGTCTTGGATTGATTGGTTTAGACATATCAGAGATTAATTTATTGTCTTTGATTATATAGTAAAAAGTCTTCTCTTTATTGTACACTTCAACTGCAATAACTTTCTTGTTTTTAATCTCATCAATTCTTTTTGTATAGTAGTTTATTACATACTCTGTTTCTTCGTTTAAAGGGTTTATAACCTCAATTATTCTAAGTCCGTCAGCATACTTAAAATGTGTTTTAAAGTCTTTTCCGAGTTGTGCGTACATATATGAAAAACCTATTTTACTTGCGTTTTCAACCACTTCGGAAAGTTCGGACTTAAAATTATCATCAAAATATGCTTCAAGCTCTTTATTAAGCTGCTGATGCTCTGAGTATACGTTAAATCCGCTTAAAAGGTAACTTGTTTTTTGATCTATAAGTTCCGTATAAAACGCATGACTTATCTTTATATTACTCCTTGTGGTATCTTCCACAAGCTGTCCGTCAGAATTAAAGTAAAACACTCTGTAATCCAAAATATCGTGTTTGGCGTTGTAATAATCTTTGCCTTTCTTTGCTCGTCTTTTAGTTTTACTGCCCAAATCATTATTGATAATCTTTTTAATGTTTTGTTCTACCATGCACTCTTCAAATATATTCATATGTTCACTTCCTCTCTAATATAGCCATTTTCCTTTGGATATCTGCCTTAAAATACTTGATAAACTGTCTGGGCTGTCATCATGCGGTGCATTTTCTGTATAGTCCAAAATTTCGTTTATATATTCCGGCGAAGTACACTCTAAAAACGTGATATTCTTCCAATTTTGTCTTAGATATGTGCTTATCTTAATAAATTTGTTCATACTTTCTTGATAATTACCTACTATAAAGCCTTTGTTTCTGAGTTCTTTTGCTAAATACCCTTTATCTGCATTTCTTTCGCAATAGATAGTTCCCACTCTGTACATTTTCATGTAATTTGAAATGATGTTTAGGCAATCATCTACGTGCTTATCCCACCTCATACCAAACACAATAAATTTATCTTCACATTGTTTTAAGACTGTAAATGCTGTTCCGTCTGCTCCTCCATAGCTACCGTCAATATGAGCAATTCCTCCAAGTATTAAGTCGTTGTCTTTTGTAAACTTTGGACTTGTAAACATACAGTTTTCATCTGCAATATGTTTAAGTTCATAGTTTGCACAAAATAAAGAGGGTGACATTGCCCCTCTTATCTGTTCAAGTTTATCTCTTTTTATTAAATTTGTTTGATAACAATCATATCTGTGAACATTCGGCATAATGGAAATACAATCCTCTTTATGCCACGGAGTGCCTGTATTTACAATTCTGCCACCTCGATTTTTTATGTTTTGCAGTTCCATATACGATAATTTCGTAAGTTCTCGCTCTGGTTTACTTATCCTGTCTTTTAGATTTACAACATCGTCAGTAATTACTGTATCAGCGTGTTTTCCTGTGATTGAGGTTTTTATTCCAAGTCCTAAAATTTGGCTTGTACCCTTAGCACTTGTAGCTAAATTTGTACTTAAATTAAATGCCGATACTTCCGTAAAAACTAAATCTACACCATAAATTACTTTTACTAAAAATAAATAAAGATGGCTGTTCATAATTTTATATATTTGTCTGATTACCTCTTTAACATCTGAGTCTGTTTTTCTGAGGATAATAATATTTTTATTCGGTTCTAGTATGAGCATTAAAGCTACTGCAACAGTTAAACAAGTGGTTTTGTAACTTCCCCTATGGGCAAGTAATGTGTAATCTTTATTAGTGTTAATCCCCATAATATTTTTCATCCACTCATTATGAAGAAGCGTTAAGTCTTTAAAGCCTATTTTTTGTCCTATAATGTATGGTTCTTCCGTTATTAAATCAAGGTATTCAAGTTTGCTTAAATCACTCATTCTTTCTTCGCTTCTTTTTAGAAGATAGATATTCTTGAATTTCCAAAATAGTGCTATCCTGTGAAGTTATTTCTATTTTCTCTGCTGGTTTTTCTCCTGCAAGTTCGATTAAATCTTTTAAAACTCGGCTATCTCCTTTTTTAACTCCTGTGGCGAACACTGATATTACCAAAGCTAAAAGATTGTTTTTATCTTTCTCGCCTTTGTAAATGTCCATTTTATTTACCATTTTTTTAAGTTCGGGAAGTTTTATTCCTGAATATAGGACATCTTTTATTACCTCTTGTGCGTTCTTTTTTATTTCTCTTTTCTTATTTGCTTTTTTTGCACCCATTGAACCTAATTTTTTAATTTCTCGAGCTGTTCTCGAGCCGACAGGTATTAAATTTTCATCATTCACACGCACCACCTCTTTTTATTTTGTCTTTTATTTGCCATTGATAAATTCCCCATAAAGCAAAAAGCAGTTGCGTTAAATCTAAAAACGCCCTGCCATAAATTCTATTGTATATATCTAAAGCCATCCATAAAATTTCACTTACCGACCATATATAAAAACATATCACTTTTTTCTTGACGTTAAACACATTCCCTAAAAGTTCAAAAATCGCCAAATACCATGTTACATCTTTCAATATCATAAATATATCCACCATTTTATCTATTATTTATTCCAAAAATACTATTTATAAAATCTTGACTATTAGAAAAATACCATTTCATAGCTTCTTCAAAACTTGCTTCACCAAAAAATTTATTGTAAACAGAGGTCTGTTTAAGTGCTTTAAAACATGACCCTGTGCCTTTTGTTTGTTGAGCTTTTGAGGAGATAACTTTATTTTTATCGTTTATAATATGATTTAAGTTATATGTATTAGGCATAAAACCTTTTAATCCGTCAATACCACAACACGTCAAACTATCTCCCATGCTTCTTAGTCTATTTTCGCCTGAGTAAAATTTAAGTCCTAAACGGTGTGCCTCGTCTTTTAACTTTTCAAAGTCTGCCTTTAAACGCTCGTAAGGATATGCAAAGTCTCCTCCGACTTTTATTAGTCCTTGTTTGCGTTTCTGAAACTTCATTCCCTCTACAATTACCCCATAAGCTCCAGCATTTTTAAACGAGAATAAATTTTTAAAAACGTCATCAAAAACCTCACACATATATGGTTGAATTCGGACTATAACCCTTTTTACTCTAGGTGATATTTTCTCAATTATCTTTAATCGCTCATAAAATGGAGGAGCACCTTTTTCAATTTTGTCGTATTTATCACAAACTAAAGAAATTTGTACTACCGCATTGCATTTTTCTAGGAGTGATATATATTTTTCATCACCGAGCAATTTCCCTTTTGTACTTATTACAAATGGGTATTGGCTTTTTTGAAATATTTTAAGACATTCAAATGTTGACCCCAGTTTGCTTTCTATTGGCTGTAGTGGATCAGAAAGTCCTCCCCAATGAATTGGGATATTCCAATCACACCAAGAAGTTTCTCGATTTCTTTGCCCGTTTATAAAGTTCAATAAAGCTTTTTTTCCCTCAAATGCTCCTACTTTATTAAGTTCTTTATTGTTTCTTTGTGTGAAACAATATCTACATCCATGCGTACATCCTTTATAGTTATCAAATCTTATAGGTAAATCGCATAAAATACACTGCGAACCACATCTTGGCATATTACTTCCCCTCAACCCAATTTATAATTTTATTAACAATATCTTCTTTTCCGTTTTTACTTATATAATCTTTAATGAGTTGCTCTTTATCTTTAGGAAATACAAAAGTCATTGAAAAAAATTCATTCAATATATTCTTATTGTTAAAGTCGTTTTCTTCTAAATCATCTATGAAATTTTCCGTATTGTCGTTTAGAATATAGTCTAATTCAAAATCCAAAAATCCTAACTCTTTTAAATTGAAGCCAAAGTCTTGTAACTCTATTAATTCTTCTTTTAATAAATCGTTATCCCAGCTTGATTTTTCATGTAATTTGTTGTCAGCTATCCTATACCCTTTTATTTGTTTGTCTGTTAAATTTTCGGTTCTTACACATGGTACGTTTTTAAAACCTAATTCTTTAACTGCTAAATACCTCGTGTGTCCACTGGCTATTACATTATCTTTATTAATAACAATAGGGACTAAAAATCCATACTTTTTAATTGAGTTTGCCACATATTTAACTGCTTTATCGTTAATTCTTGGATTATTACCATATACTTTGATTTTATCTATATCAATTTCTTCTATCTGCATTATCAATTCCACCTTCCACACACTGGTTTCCCACAATGCACTTTACATCTGAAATAATCTATAAACCTAAGCCACTCGCACTTTGAACATATTTCCAACTTCTTTTTTTCAGATAAATATAATTTTTTATATTTACTATTTAAAAATCTTTGTTTTACTTTTATTACGTACTCTAATTTTTCTTTCTCTGTCATACCTTTAGGAGCGTTTCTAATATCTTCTCTACAATTTACACATTTTCCTTTATTAAGTCGATTTTCATTAAACCACGTCAAGCAGATACTGCACTGCTTTTCTTTACCCATTTTTTGACCCTTTCTTTCATAGCAAAAAAACTCCTCCAAAAAGAGAAGTTTCATTTAATAATTCTTATCCAAAACATTTTGAACATTCTACATACTCATTATTCTCTGCTTGATCTTTTGAAATCTCAATCTTAGATTTTTTCAAACAAGCACAATCTTTTTTATGATAGCATTTACCTGTTTTTGTAATGTAAACAGTTTCTGATTGTTTTTCATTTTCGTTTTCAATTTCCTGCTTACAAACAATAGACTTATTATCTTCACATAATAAATCCTTATCATTACATCTTGAATTATATACTCCGTGTGGAAGAAGCAAGGATATTGCAATAATAACAGAAGTTCTGAAAATGTTTTGGACTGATTTTTTGAGTTTACTCAATTTTAAAATCCTTCCAATTCATACTTCAACACCAAGGCAAAGCTAAAAAGCCTTACCTTTTATTGTGTTGAGCAGAACTTCAAGACGTAAAAATGCACGTAAGGTTATATATAAAGCCAAAGGTTTGCTTTTTGCAAACTGGCTGTGGCACTGCCACTCCTTACGCACTTATTCTTCCACAAGGTTTTCCGTTTGTTTCAGACGTTTACTCTTTACTACGCTTATGCTATAATTAAATAGCTAAGTGTCGCAAAGCGATTGCGTAAGGTAGCTGTTTTACCTTCTCGTAGACTTAACGTGTGGGTGGCACGTTAGGTCACTTAGCATTTCATTTTGTCTTGAAATCCTAAACCTAATTATACTATATTTTTCGACTTTTATCAACCAATTTCGACTAAGTTATTCTTTTTAACATAAAAAGTTCTCGGTTAAATCGAGAACTCTTTTGTATTTAGGATATTACATTTAGCGAGATTTTTTACGCACATCAAACATTTTAGAAAGGACAATTTTTAATCATATGAATTTTTAAATCACAAGGAGGGAACTATTTGAAACAAAAAATAAAGATATTTTTATATAATGAAATAATAAAAAAATGAATATTAAAAAAACTAAAGATACCATAAGCGACTATCTTGTAATATCCTTTTCGCTTTTGGATATATCTCTCGCATGATAATATTATACCACACTTGACTGTATCAAAAAGTATCAAAAGCTATTAAGAATGTATCAAAAACTATCAGAAATGTATCAAAAGCTATTA
>CAQBRY010000017.1 GCA_948762645.1 uncultured Eubacteriales bacterium
ACTCTCCATTAATTTTAATTGGATTAAATCGGGCGGTTAAATCCGTATTTGTAATTAATGTAGTTTCCGCCCATCCACCAGCCTGTATTTGAACATAAATAGGACGCTCAGTAGAAACAGTATAAGAAAATATAATTGCACTACCATAGTTATGAGAACTATATTTTTGCACAAGAGCGACATAAGCAGAAGTAATATTTATTTTTATTAAGTAAATTTTATTCAGTTCTAATTCATTCCATTTGTTTTTTAATAAATCAAGTGGATTAACAGAAGATGGATCGGAAATAACTGCATATTTTATGTCACCTAAATTGCCACTTAGTTATAAAGTATAATTAAAATTTATATTGATAATATTATTACTTATATTCTATAAACTATAAATAGTATAAATCAATACTAATTTAATATTGCATAATTTATTTGTTTATGTTATAATATATTTTACAAAATTAAATGTGGAATATTTACAATATTCCCCATACTATATTTAATTATGTTTTAATACCGCTCTTTTTTTTAGAGCGGTATATTTTTATTCATATACTAAATCAATAGATAAAACACTTTCTTTAGTAGCAGCATTATAAATAGTTTCTTTATAATTTTCTTGCAATTTTCTATATGGATAAACAAAATCAATAATTGCACTCATTAAAGCGTTATATTCTTGAAGTGTAAATTCTCGACAAGCCTTTTTTATATTATGCCATTCTAATTTCCATTCTGGATTAATAACCTTCTTAATTTGATAAGCAGATAAATCTAATGCCATTTCCATTTGATCTTCTTGTTTTACACCATAGTATTCTCCGTCTGTCCATAATAAAGGATGTAATGCTAAGAAATCAGATAATGCTAATTTATTTTGCATCTGTTTATAATCTTTTAATTCATCTAATGTGCATGTGTTTATATCTATAGTAGGAAAAATTTTCTCAGATACTTTGTTTAATTTTTGTTCTATTGGACTGACATAATTTAATGTTGCAATAATCATGTTTGTTGAAATATTAATATCCTCATAAATAGAAATTTGTGAAGAAGTTGTAATAGATCCTTCTTCTGTGGTAACTTCTACATTTGTTGGAATTTCTTTTTCTATTTTTACAGGGATATTTTCGATGGCTTCTACAATACTAATTAATTTTATGTAATTTTCAAATTTACAAACTAGTTTACCAGCAGTTGTTGTTTTGTAAATAGTCTTATAATTGTCTTGAATACTAAAAATTTCCTGCAACTTTTCTATTGTAACATCAGATTTCAGAAATTTAAGAATTAATGTGTTTTCTTTAATTTCAGAATCGTATGCCTTTAAAACAATATTATTCATAAAAGTTAAATTCATTTGATACATAATATTATTCATAACTATATACCTTCCTTTTTTTATATTTATACTTATTATTAAAAATCTAAAATGTAAAAAAGAATTACTATATAAAAATATATATGATAGGAGAATGTATTTATGGAAAAAATAATTGACAAAGATGAAATGGTATTAAATATTATAAACATGGTATCTACAATAACAGAAGACAACCAAATAATTAACGATATAAAACAAATCTTATATATGAACTTTACTGGACTACAAATATACAAAGAAGAAACATCTCTTTCATTAGATGTTGATTGTACATTTGATTATTTAGAAAAATACATAATAAATATGAAAATGAATGGATGTACAAAAGGATCTATAAATTCTTACAAAACTGATCTAAAAAATATGTTAAATTTTGTAAATAAAGACATAAGAGATATAACCTATGATGATCTTAGAAATTATCTTGCCCATGGTAGGTTTGTACGAAATTGGAAAGATAGAACATACAATACTAAAATTGTTCAAATTCGAGGATTATTTAATTGGCTTTATACAGAAGATTTAATAAAAGATAATCCGGCTAAAAAATTAAAAGAAAGTAAAGTAGAACATAAAATTGGTGTAATTCTTAAACCAGAACAGCGCGAAGAACTTCGTTGTTCCTGTTTAAATGAAAAAGAATTAGCTTTATGTGATCTATTATATTCATCAGGTGCACGTATAAGTGAAATATGTGCATTAAATATCTCAGACATAGATTTTATTAACATGACTGCTATAGTTTATGGTAAAGGCCGAAAAGAACGTGAAATTTATTTTAACGCACCAACAAAAGTACATCTACAAAAATATCTTGAATCACGTACAGATAAAAGCGAAGCACTATTTGTAAATGATAATGCTCCTCATGCAAGAATGTCACAAAATTCTGTGCGCAACATGCTTAAAAAAATTAAAAATAGAAATGAAGACATTTCTGATGTTGCATTAACTCCACATGTATTTAGACGTACTGTAGGAACCGAGATGATTAACCGTGGTGCTCCACTAGAAATTGTTGCCGAAAAATTAGGACATAGTAAATTAGATACAACAAAACAATGCTATGCTTCTATAAGTAAAGAAACTGTTCATCAAGCACATAATCGATATGTAAGTTAATACAAAAATGACTGTTACACTAGAAATAATGTAACAGTCATTTTTGTATATAAATAGTATTATTATATATGTCCGTAATAGACGTACAATAAAAACAAATTTTTATTAATATTTTTTCACAAAGTGGCAATTTATCCCAGAATGGAACTATGGCTCATTATAATACATCGCAACTTGCTATGGATGAAGTTTATAGTTGGATAATGAATTGCAAAAATGCAACAATGAATTCAAAGATAGTTCATTGTAATTATGCTTATGATGCCATATCTGGTGCATTAAATTCGGGTTCTTTTTTACTTATTGGCTTTAGAAATGGTTCATATGCGCATATTACAGCACATTCTTATTGGGGTGCTCGTGCCATATCCATAGGTACCATCGAAAATGGAGCCTGGACAAGCCGTTTTGATAGAGTGATTACAAATACGGATTTACGCTTTTATAGCACTACTAACGGTATCACAAAAATAGCAAGCTTACCTTGGGGAATCTATAATTTGCAAGACTCCGAAGTAAGAGCATTGACCGATAAACCTTCTGAATTAAATCAGGGCAGAGCAATTATTATAACCAGCGGATTGAGTACCAATGATGAAAAAGTTGCTTTAATCTTAGCAAGTAGTGGCAGAGATGGCGGCGTTTATTTCGGCTATGTATGGGGAAGCAATACGCCTGAATTTTCATGGAAAAAAATTATAGGAAATAATGCTTAACGATTGATTATTGGATTGTAGGTGTATCTCCCATAAATTTAGTCAATGTTGCTACTACAATGTTTGAAAAATTATTTGTAATTTTGAAAGTAGTTCCAATAATTTCTATATTAATACTATCGTTGGGAGAGATATTTGAAACAAAATATCTTGAGCCTCCTTCACCGTAACCTGATAATCCGTATATTCCTTGTCCATTCATATTAGATGCTTGAAGAAACAATAATTGTGCAAATCGATTATCACCTTCTTTTATAATAACATGTGAACCTATTGGAATGTTAAATTGTATAGTTTTTGGATAATTTTGTAAATCCGTATTTACTACCATTTGTTTCCAACCGTTCCATCCAGCAGTGTTTACATAGGAATTAACCCACATAGTGGACTTATATGGAGAAAATACTTTAATGGTTATAGTGTTTTGGCTTCGTTTGGTTATCTCCCAGGTGCCATATTTTATGCCTTCATCTGGCAATTCTTCAGTATAGCTATTTCCAGGGAATGTACCGGAAGAAAAACCAATTTTGCAATCATTGGAAAGTGCATAAGAAAGTATGTTCTGTGTCATTATTCCAGATAAATTGCCACTTAGTGAATTTATAGCTTCATTTAATAAACGTCCGCGATTGGCGGACAAAGCCAACTTTAAATTAGTACTATCAATTCCATCATAAATATCTGCAGTAGTTAATTTTCCAGAATTTAATTTTTTAATTGCATCAGTAATAGTAGAAACAGCTTCATGAGTATTTCCACCAGTATTAATAGTAATATTACTAAATACACCAATCATTGTATTAATAGCATCAATTTTATTTTTGAAATAATCAAATTTCTTTTTAGTAACTGCCCATAAAACATCAATAGAACTTCCCTCGGTAAGTTCTGGATTCTCTCCAGCAACAGATGCAAACGAACCAACAATTTTTTTTGTAATATTATTAATAAGAGCATATTCTAAATTATTCCATGGAGTAATTCCATCTCCAATTTTTATTTTTATTTCACCAACACCAACAGTTGTTTCCCATTCTACGCCCCATTCTCTGAAATTTAATATTGGATTATTATTTTCCCAATTTGATTTTATATCCCCACGAGGTCTAATAATTGATAACATATAAACTCCTTTCGTTTATAAATAATAAAAAAATGGAGGATTAAACATATCCTCCATCTAAATTTTCTATATAATCATTGTTATTAGAAAAAGAATCTCCGCCATCATAATCTTTATCATAATCAGATATATTTTCAGAAGAAGAACCACCGTTTATATTTCCGCTATTTACATCTTTATGTAATGATTCAATTAAATCGTAAATTTTAAAAATTTCATTCGAATTATTCATTATTGCCTTTTTCAAAACTAAATAATATTTATCAGAATAAATTTTTATTTGATTATCGATATTAAGTAACGAAGATGATACTTTTTCTTCTAACTCATCTAATTTATTATTAATTTTTTCATTTATTTCTAATGTTATAGAATTAACTTTATTTTCAATATTAGTTATTGCATCAATAGTACGTCCTTCAATTTCATTAATTTTTGCACTCATTTCTTGTTGTCGTTTATCTTCATTTTCAATTCGTTTATTTTCGGCATTAATTCTATTTAATTCAGCTTGTTGAGAAGTATCTAAAAACGACTGCATATTATTAATTAAAATATTTACATTACTTGAAAGACTTAAAAATTGATTTTGATAATTTTCTATATCATTTTTGGCTTGCGATATAAATGATTCAATCATTATTTTATTTGATTCATATTCATCAAACATATCACGTATAGCCAATGCTTGTAATATTAATGTATTTAAAATATTATATTCACTAGATTTAATTAATTTATCATGATTGAGTAAACTTCTACTTACACTTAACATAAAAGTAAAAGTTGTTATGATTGTCCCATCAATATGATCATAAATACGTAATTCACAATCAATATCACCATATCGAGATAGCATAGATTCTGTAAAAGTTATATAAGGATAACCATCATTTTCAAAAGGACAAGATGTATTTGAATAATTATCTCCATTTATAGATAAAGACAAAGTTATATACTCAGAACGGGTAGAACTATATTGTATTGGTACATTAGAATTTGTTATAATTAATCGTTTTTTCCTAGAATTATGATCAAATTGTTTTGCTTGTAAATATTTGAATGATTGATCATGTGCTATATCTATAACAAAATCTTCACATGTAACTACCAATATATCACCCCCTTATTATTTAATTAAATATTATTTTCATTTAAAAAATGTTTGATTAATATAATTTGATTCATATTTAAACGTATATCATCAGAATTCATTAATATATTTAAATCTATCAAAAAAGGTTCGATTTCAAATTCCATGGTAAAAAGTTCATTTAATTTTGATTCAAATTCTGCTTTTTGATTTTTATCTTTTAAATTCCAATCTATTTCATTATTTGTAATATTAAAAAACTGGTCTTTTGAATCAAGATATAAATATTTATTATATATTTTTTCTCTTTCATCAATAAAAAAATTATAAATTGGCAATAAATTATTTTTATTACGAAAAATCCAATAATTTATTTTAAATGAATCTACTTTTATATTTAAAAAAATATCAAAAACAGATATAATTTCATTTAAGATTAATTTCATAAAATCAATTAGAATATAATTTAACAGTCAATTAATAAACTTATATTCTAATTCTCCTTTCAATAAGTATAAAAAATTCTATAAAATGTATTTTTATAAAATAAAAATAATGATAATATGGCAATTTATCCCAGGATGGAAATAGGCTTGTAACCACTTCTTCACAAAATACTATGGATAGTATTATTAATTGGATAATGAATATTCCAAATGATACAATGGCATCAAAAATTATTACTTGCAATTATGGCAGTAATGTTCATAACGAAGCCATAGCTGGTAACTTAGTAGCCGGAACGTTTTTACTCGTTGGATATAGACGGAATGATTACGCAAACGTTACAGCATATTCTTATTGGAAAGGGAATGCTATGTCTATAGCTACTATTGAAAATAATGTATGGGCAAAACGTTTTGATAAAGTCATTACAAATACGGATTTATTTAGTGTCCATTTTATTGCTCAAACATTCAATGGATATGTGGAATATTTTGATGCACGAATTAAAAGCGATATGAATTGTGTTGCATCTATTAAGTATTCAGGCGTTGTGTTGAATTATATTTTAAATGTTCAAGTCCATAACGGAAGTTTTATTATATACGTCAGAACCCCAGAAGGGACTATTCCACAAGACAATACCAATGTAAACATATATGCTATATTTGCAAAATGAGCATTATTTTATAATAGGCTTATCCCTTGCCTTTTGTAGAATGTTTTTACAGTGTTTGTGGATGGGACGTAGTGCATCGTATAAGAATTTCCATCTTCGGAATCATATGATATTATTATATCATTATTGCTGTTTTGCGATGCTAATATCCCCATGCCATACGAATGACCAAACCATGTTGCACAAAATACAATAACATCTTCCGAAGAAGTCCATAAGTTATTTTCTAAAACTTTATTAATTACTGCAATAAGAAATTCTCGCATTGAATTTGCCGAAAAACCGCCGAAATTCTTTTTGTATGTGACTTTGTGTAAATCCGTATTTGTAATAAACTGATGCCATTCTATAGGAGCATTTGTCCCATATTGGAATCCAACATAAGATAATTTTCCGTGTGGATTGTATATCTTGTATACAGTTTCATCCGATACCGCTTTTAAAGCTTCCATGTAAATGCGGGAATTAAAAGTTGCTGGTAAATCAGAAAGCTTATTAACATCGCTGGTTGAAAGAGCATATATCCCTGTGGTTGCCATTTTGGCACTTGTCCAGGCGGGATTCCAAGTAGAGATTTTGGAAATATACCCCAAATTGCCACTTAGTGAAATAATGTTATATTTATGATTATGATTAAATATTCCATTAAAAATATATTCTTTATAAAAATATAAGTATATTTTATTCTATTTCCAAACGCCCTTCTCTAAATATTCTCTATATTTTTCCATTACAAATTTCATACTTTCATCTATTAATCCATTTTCTAGTCCTCTTTCTTTAAGTACTTCTTCATATTTGTGATATATTTTAATTATATGATCAAAAGCTTCTCTATTATAAATCCTTCCATTAGATAATGCCGAAGCAAAATCAAGTATTTCCCATCGCCAATCATCAATTATTTTATCAATAAATAAATTAGTAAGATTTTGAATATTACTTCTTAATTCATTATCACTAATATCAGAACGTTTCATATCATTATTATGTTTTTTTTCTAATTCTGTTAATGCTTGTGATGTTTTAATTAAAAGGCTTTCTTGTTCTTTTTTTTGTAATGACCACTTAGTTTCAATTCCAGTTTTTTCTATTATCCACTCAAAAATAGAATTAATGATTTTTACTCCCAAAAGTATAGTAACGATAGAAATAAATACATATGAGTAATCAATTTTAGTAAGTTCTATTATTTCATTCATTACCTTTACTCCTTGTTATTAATGTGTTTTAAATCATAAAGAGCAGTACCAATCAAACTATCAAGGTAATTATCAAAATCACTGTTTACAGATTTCAAGATTTGGTACATAGAAGAAGTTAAGGCAAAAATGGCTTTTGTTTTTGCAAGTTCTTTAACTTCATTTTGTTTATCTTCATCCCATAATTCTGTACCTTTAATATCTTTTACTACAGTTTCATAAACATCTTTAACTGCATCTACAACATTTTTATATAATATATTTGTATATTTATCAATTTTTTTTGCTTTTGCATATTCATTAATTTGTTTAAGTATAAACGTTAATATTGGTAACATTACAACTGTCCATAAAGTAGAAATAACTTGTACCCATTCAATATTCTGTAAAACATCTTTCATTGTTTTTTCTCCTTTAAATCATTCAAAATATTTACAATATTTTTGAGAATTATTTTCTATATATCTATCTTTATCCTTACAAAATCTTTGACTAATACAAAGCTGTGAAAGTAAAGCATCATTTCCTAATCTTTTACAAAAAACCATTAACTTGCCTGTCCGTGCTGAAATTTGTTCATAAGCATTTTTACACATTTTCTTTATTATGCAAAAAATATTGAAAATCTGGTTTTCCAACAGTCCCACAATAATCAATTATTGCAATTTCTCCTGTAAAATTAATTATATTTTTAATTCTTATACCATATCCATCAAAATTAATATCTAAATTATATGTCTTATTATTATATGAAATCACTTTACATTCTTTTGTTTTCCAATTAATTAAATTTTCTTTTTTTGTATTTTTTATTGAAGTTGATTTTCTTCCCATATAAAATTCCTCCAAACAATATTAATAGATCAGCACATAATAAATATGCCGATCTATTAAATTATTCTTTTATAAAAAAGTTGTTTTTTTAAAATTTAATGTAACCACTTCATTGCCATCTACTTCAATAGTAAAAGTAGTATCTTTATTAGCAACTCTTAATAAAATTTCAGGATCAAATTTCATATTGGTTTTATCTGGCCGTATTTCACCATTAGTTTTAATGGTCATTTTTGTACCTGTTTGTGTTAATTTTAATGGAAAATAATACCCGCTCTGTTCATTTATATTATTATTATTAAAATCAGTAAATCCTGTTACATGTTTTAATGTACCAGTTACAGTACCACTTGCTAAAACATTAACATTATCAGAAATTAAATCTGAAACAGATTTTCCCAAAACAGTTTCTGATAACTTATAAACTGTCATAATATTAGAATCAATTAATTTAGGAGTAATAACATTGTCTACAATTACATCAATTGTATCATAATGATTATCATATGTTATATCAATAAATGTTGGCC
This sequence comes from uncultured Eubacteriales bacterium, assembly GCA_948762645.1. GTDB lineage: Bacteria > Bacillota > Clostridia > Oscillospirales > Acutalibacteraceae > CAQBRY01. The sequence goes on from CAQBRY010000017.1 coordinate 9,122, forward strand.
CAGGGCCTACTGCAGTTACAAGACCATTTTCATCTACAATTGCAATAGTTGAATCATCACTTACAAAAGTACAATTTGTATTTTCTAATTGAATAGGAGAATACATTTCGCCTTTTAATCCAATAACTTCAAGAGATGCTCCCATACCAGAAGTTAATTCTAATGTAGCCGGTGAAACAGCAATTTCGGAAACGTCTAAAATTTTATCTTCATTGTCATAAAATTCATGAATATATGCATAAACTGCAGAGCCATCATCACATCTATCACCTTCAATAGCCAAAGCACTACCATTAATACTTGTACTTGCTACACCATCTGGAGTAAAGTTCATAGTAAAATTACCTTCTGGCTGATAAGATGGAACAATTACTTGAATAGCACCTACTTTCCCAAGTTTATTATTGTGCAATTCTGCATCAAGAACAAGTTTAAAAACTTTTGGAGAAGTATCTGCATCAATTGTAATTGATTTAGCAATTGTATTATATTGATATGTTGCTTTTACACTTTCTGAATTAACACCATATTTACTTAAATCAATAATCTTATCTTCAGAAGTTACCATTACAATCTTATCACCATTTAATTCAACTGCAACTTCACCAATAGGTGTTTTAGATAAAATACCTATTCCGTTTGTAATTTGGATGCATTCACCAACTTTATAAACATCTTTTAAACCTTCTGTAATTTTAGAACCTACATTTGCGGCGATATATTCTAATTTCCAATCAGCAGCTTCAAGAGTAATTGCTAGTTCTCTACCATACTTATAAGAATAAAGCTTTTTATTCCCTTTACCAGCATTAATTGCCTGATCTTGCATACTAGCTTCTATACCTGAGTTTAAATTAGCTTTGCAAGTACATGCTAAAACATCATTATAGTATAATAAAGCATCAGCAACACCTACTAAAAAATTTTTTTCGTTTGCCATTTTTATTAAATTCCTTTCTTTTAATATAAAAAAAGAAGCATTACCCTTCGATCTTGCTTCTTAATTCTGTTTCATTCGCTTTAAAATTTTTATATTTATCTTTATTTTCTTCAAGAGAAACCATCCAATATTTAATAGGTTCTTTAAATTTAACCATACCACTACATTCTCCAGTTTTTGATATAGTATAATTTTCATATAATTGATACCTCTTTATATATCTCCAAAATTTACGAATACTCATATTCATGATTTTTTCTTCACTAGAATTTAAAGCTATAATAAGAGAATCAATATAATCTTCAAGAGATGCTTCATTATTATTTTTATTTGCATCTTGCTTGATTTTTAATAAACGATTTTCTGTATCTTGATTCATAAATTCATCAATATTAAAATTAACACCATTTTGAATTATTATAATACGTCTAAGATCATCAAAAATTTGTGGAGTAATTAACTCAGAATTTATATAAATTTTTCCAGTTTGTTCATTTAATTTTATTTCTGTATCTTTACAACATAATTGTAATAATTGAACAGCATAAAAATAATATTGTGATAGTCCTGAAATTTTATATGTAGTTTCCAATTCTTTGTTTCCAAGACAATAAAAAAGAAAATCAAGATATGACATTTTTATTATTTTTTTATCTCGAAATATACTATTTTTTCTTACTGTAATTGATTGAATTAATATTTGAAAAGTTAAAACATCATTCATTATTACTGGATATAATGTTATATGGGTATCATATTTAATTGGCTTATTAAATAAAAGATATGGTGCTAATATATCTTTATTAATTTTCACATTCATAATCTATATCATTTAAATTTGTAATATTATATTTAAGACATTTTCCATAATATTTATTGTTTGGTTGATATAAAGTTACATAACCTCTGTCTACTGGGGATATTGAACCGATTCCTGGGAAATTATTATTTCCATTTAGAATTTTATTTACAATATTACATAAAATATCAATTCGATTAGCACGATTTCCAACAACATATCCCATTTCTTTTACTTGTTGTATATTTGGTGAAGTAAATTCATTTATTCGAACTAATTTTTTAGAAGTGAAAATACATACATATAAATTAAAATCTACAAATGTATTTTTATGAACAAATTCTATATCTGTTTCAACCATTACAAATGTTTTTTCTTCATCTGTTGTATCGTCAGTAAAATCATAATCAAATATATATCCTTGTTCATGATATTTTTTTCCATCTATTATCCAATCTCCACCTAGTAAAATATCAATTGTATCAATATCTTCACATTCATTTGGAGTGGGATTAATTAGCTGAATAAAATTTTTGTTTTTTAGCAACAAATTTATAATTTTATTTTTATATATCGTAGAAAATTCTAAACTGTTCATGAATCACCTCAATTTTTATACTATTGAAATAACATCTATTTTTGTTTCATTTAAAACTTTATTATCAACAATAATTTGTAATAAAAAAGATTTCCCAATATAATCTTCATTATTAATAATTAAAGAAATTTTATTTTTCTCTATATTTGTTTCTATATCAAAATCTGATATTATATTCCATTTATAATTAATATTTTCAAGATTAATTTCATTAGAATTTGTATCAAAGAATTTTACACTATAATTTTTACGATAACCTACTTTTATTTTTTTTATACCAGATATAATTGCTTTAAGTTTTGTGTCTGGGGTTAAAGGTAATGATATATTTTCAATTGATGGATCAAAATAATTACAAACTCCTAATTCTAATTCTTTTTTTGATGGTTTATAGGCATATTCTGTCAACATCATAGACATCATTCCTTTACCCATATAAGAATAATCTACAGTATCAGGTTTTGTTAATTCATATACAGTTGGTCTTTCTTTATTTTCATCTAATAAAAATTTAATACCGTGTTCTAATTTAACAGTATCTTCATTTAACTGAGTATAAAGCATTATTTGATCTGAACCAATACTAATAACTGTATCATTATACAAACCATTATTATATTGTGTTGCATTACGAGTAATAACAGGAATTTCATGAATATTTCCATCTTTATCTTGCCATTTTATTAGCCTAGAGCATTTACCTAATTTACCATCATAATGTATATTATCTACATCATAAGATTCTATACATAACCAATATTCATTTTTTTTAATATCATATAATAAATCTCCTAATAAAATAGGAGAGTAATGAGGTGATAAAAATTTACATATTGAACCAAAAGATGCACTATATTTTCGATCATATAATTTTATTGGCACTTCAATATTAGTCTTATAAAAAATAAAATTTGGATTATAAGAAACATCATCTTGAAAACCAGAAATTAAAATATTTTGTGCATCTTTTATTTGTTCATTTCGCAAAGTTTTTCCACTTATTTTTATTCTTTCTTTCATTAATTGAAGGCTCAAAACTATACCTTCTTTCTTTTTTTTACCATATCAAATATATTAGAATTATTATATGATTTATTAATTGCAAGTTGATTATTTTCGTCCATTAATTCAGATCGTAGATCTATAGCTTTCTGTAACATATCTTTTAAACCTAATGAATGAAAATCTGATGGAGATAATCTAGGTTTTAAATTTGAACTTGTAAGAATATAATTACTTGTCAACCATTCAATAACCATATAATTCACTAAAATAATAAATGTTTCATCTGATAATTTTATATAAAATACTTGTAATTCATCATCTCTTTTAGAAAGATCCTGTTTACATGATTGATAATTAATTATTGCTGGACGAAGATAACTAATAACTATATTATAAGCTATTTCTTCTGTCATTTCACAAAAAGAATGATCTTTAATTTTATTAAACACAGCATCAGCAAGTTCTTTATATGTAGTATTAGCCATATAATATCACCTTAATTAATTTTTATTTTATTTTAAATCAACTTCTTCTAAAATTTCTTCAAATTCATATTTTAATTTTCTTGAAAGTAAACGAATAATATTTATATCAACAAGAACTTTATTTTTAATTAACTGACTTGTTTTTGAAATCAAAATATCTTTCATATTTACAGCCAAAGCAGTGTCAATTGTAGATTCGATTAATGAAAAATTATTTGTGTTAAATATTTTTACTAAATCATTAATTTTTGCAACATTTTCATATACTTTTGTCAATCTAAATTTTTTAATTGCACGATCATCCATTAAAATGACTAGTGGTCTATTCAGAAAATCTCGTTTATGATTATTCATTTCATTTAATTCTGATATAGTCATAATTTCTTCTGCGCCAATTTGGTTCCATCTATAAATAGCATTGCTTGTACGAGATTTGTAGGTTAATCCACCATATGTAATTGATTTAACTCGAACTTGTGTATTTATTGGTAAATCCTCAATATTTGTATCAACATATTTACATGAATCATCTAAATCATCAATTGCAGATGAAATAGATTCTGCTAAAGATTGCTGTGCTTTATTTTCAACAAAATCATTTTTAGTACTAGATTCATTCTGTGTTACCATATCATTAAAAACTGACTCGGCAATATTACTTTCAGATTCTTTTTCTTTAATTCTTTCAATTAGTTTTTCTCTTCCGATATTTCCAACAGTTATATTTTTAGATTTTGCATATTCTTTTAATTCATCTAATGACATTTTTTCAAAATCCATTTTAATCCTCCATATAAAAAATGTTACTCACCTAAAAATAGGCATAAAAAAACACCTTTTTAGGTGAGCAAGTTAGTTTATTATAAATAAATATTATTAAACAAGTTCATAACATCCTGTGATGCTATCACAAACAACACCAAGACCGTATCTAAGCTGTGCTTGAATATCAATGGTTTGATCATGAGTTTCTTTCTCATCCATTTTCTTCGCACGAACTTCACCTTCATAATAAAGTTTAATAATTTTACTATCTTGTGGTAAAATATGTAGTAAATTATTTTTTACTTTAAAGTCAGTTGTCCCACGAATAAAAGTTTGTGGAATAACAATTGCCTTTGCTGGAAGTCCAATATTTTCTACAACCATACCAGTTGTTGCTAATTCTTCTTTCTGAGAATTAGCAATCCAGGAAGTATTTATACCATCTGCAATCTGTCCTAAAGCAGTCCTAGTTCCTGCGATTACGACTTCTTTTTGAGAATAGGTTTGAACTTTTTCAATTAAATTATTCATGGTATCTTTATCATATGTTCCAGTTTCTTTGAAATCTGCTGGTAATAAATTTCCTACAGCATTAAAAGAAGCATATATACGACCATCAATTTCATTTTGAAAAGCTTTTCTTAATTTATTAACCATTTCAATTAGTGAATCATTTTGAGTTAAAAATCTTTCAAGATCATTATAAATACGAACATAAATCCATCCTGTACGAGTAGAAAAACTACGTTTCCCTTGTACTTTTTGACGATCTGTATCCCAATGATTTCCTGAAAAAGTAGATGCAATAATAACAGAATTATCTTCTACATAAAATTCATTCTTTTGTCCTAAATCTCCACGTTTAATTTCTACAAATTGATTAAAGAAAGGAGAAGATTCCCATGCATCAGGAAGAGTACTTTTTAAAACATTTTCCATAACTGTAAAAATTGCACGATAATTATTTTCAAAATTTTGCCATGTTAATTTTTCTTCTCCAAGAATTTCAAAAAAACCTGCCCTAACTGCTTCGTCAGCAAATTTTGATGCATTTTCACTATAGAGAACAACTTGATTTTTTAAACTATCCTTGATTAAATTAGACAATTCTTTTAATTGTTTCATATTCATAAATTAATTTCCTCCTTAATATATTAGACAACTCTAATTGTATATTTTGTGGTTCTTGTATCTAAAGCACCTTTTCCATATTTATTTGTTGTATCTCCATCAATTGGAGAACCACCAGTACCAACAAAAAATGGATAACCAAGTTCCTCAACTCTTTCAACTTTTAAATTAGTTGGAGTAGTTGATTTTGCATAAGCACCATTTTTAAATTCAACAAAATCATCTTTTGCAAGAACAAGGGTAGAAGGTAAATTACCAATTTTAAATTTTCTATCCTTTTTTAATTCATATACTTTAAAAGGAGTTCCTGCTTCATTAATAAAATTTTCTTCATTTTGATTAATCAAACGACAAGTATCATAATCCCATGCTGGATTAGCAACTAAATACATACCATCTGAATAGTCATCAAGAGCAGCATATACACTGATTTCATCAGTTACTAATTCCCCTTTGCCTACAATTGCACCATTTTCAATATCAGAAGTGGACTGAAAAGAAAAACATGCACATCCTTCTAAATTAGTTGTTTCAACTGTCATATAATTTTTAGCCATATTTTTTAATCCTCCTGTTAATTAAAGATATTTATCAAGCAAATTACCATATCTTTCAGTAATCGCATCATTTGGTTTTTTGTTTATCACACCTGCTACGTTTGGGGTATAAGAGAAATTTTTATTAAAAGAATTTTCTTTACTAGTTAAATATTTACCAGCCATTATAATAAGATCCTGTTCGACTTGTTCACGAGTTTTCGTATAATGAGTTTCAATATTTGATTTATAAACTAGATAAGAAGAATATCTGCCAAGTTTTGAGCTATAACTATCAATTAAGGCATCAATCTCTTGTCTATGCTGTTCTGCTTCAAGTTCTTTTTCTTTTTTCTCATAAGAGTCAACTTTAGATTGAAGAATTGTGTTTGCATTAGAAACAGTATCATAAACTTCTTTTAATTTATCAAATTCATTTTTGAAATTAAGAGATAACTCTTCGCTAACTTCGCTTATTTTTTTTTCGGTTTCAATTTTTTGTACTGCTGAAAATTTTTCAATTTCTGATTTAATTTCATCTTTAATACTAAATTCGTTAAATCCATCTTGTTCAATTTTATCTGTTGCAGATAATGACATCTCAACTTTAGACTCATAATCAATAACAAGATATTCAGTATTTGTTTCTTCATCTTTTGGCATTGCATAATTAAAAGAATAAGGTTTGTAATCTTCTACATCTAAAACATAAACTTTTACATCATCAACATTTAAAAGTCTATATTTACATATTTTATCATCATTACTACACTTTTCTTTTGAAAGCTCCTCAGTAAATTTGGTAAAATCCATTTTATTTACTCCTTTCGTTTTTAAATCATTTTTATTTTGAAATTTTTTGTATTCATCAAGCATACGAGAAAACTCTTGCTTAAAAGAATCAAGTTCATAATGTCTGCCAATACAAGCAGATTCAAAACAAGGTTCGCAATCAGTACCTAAAATACAAAGTGCAGAAAAAATAAATTCTTCAATTTCATAATAATGATCTTCTCGATAATGACCTTTGTGAATTTCTATTTCCATACTTTGCCCATAATTTTTATCTAAAACTGTTTTAGCTTCTTCATATCTATCTGTCCATAATATACATCCTGATAATTTTAAATACTCATGCTGTGTATGACCGTCTTTTTCAGTAATTGTTACCCAGGAAGCATTATCTGCTGCTTCCTTTGAAACGAATCCAAATGGTTTAGTTGTTTGTTCAAAACGAATACCTTCATCGTCTATAATAATTCGTCCACCATGAGAACCCCATGTTTTTTCATCTGTTCCATCCAATTTATAAATCCATTCACCAATAATAGGAATTCCATAAATTGAATATAAATTATTTTCAACAATTTTTTTTTGAACAGATGTATAATTTCGATTATCACCATGATAACAAACTAAAATATCACATAAACTAAATTGTGGATTAAGTTTTTTTATACTTGATTGAATAATTTTAATTTCTGTATTATATCTAAGTAATTTATTATTCAATATTTCTCCTTTCTAAAAACACATGTTTTTTGACACAAAAAAAGAACCTTTTTCAAATTTTGAAGTAAGTTCTTTCATTAATTCATTTGTCTGTATAAAAACAAATGTTTCTTTATTGTTAATTTTTCTTTTTCTATATTTAAAACCAAGTGATAAAAGAATATCAGCTTGTTTTTTATCAAAAATTAATATTTCACCCATAAATAATCACTTCCCTTTTCGTCCACCTTTTCCGCCTTTTCCTTTAGAACCTTTTCCGCCACAAGCCATATATAAATTCATCATTCCCTAATTAATTTCTTTTAATAATTCGTCTAAATAAAAATAATGAATTAATATTTACCTTCATCTTATTTTAAAAATAAACAATCTAAACATTTTTTATATTCTATTTTCAACATCATTTGAATCATTGCCTCTTTGAACCTCAGTAACTTCACTAATTTCAGTATCTTCTTTTTCTGGCCTACCACCTTCATTACCTGAATCCCCTGCCTCAGTATAACTACTGCGAAGTGGTTGCCAAATATCAAATATATTTTTAAAAACTTTGTTTTCCACAAAAGTATTACCTAATAATGCCGTTGGAGATATTCCAGCAGTAGCACATAATTTCATTTTATTAGGAATACTAGCTTGTGCAAGTTTTAATTCTTCATCAATAACTTCACTTTGATTAAAAATAGTAATATCTGGAATTTTATAAACAAAATTATAAGAACTATATATATAATTTCTTAATTTCATTTGTAAACTTATCCAATTTTCAAGCATACGATAAATTCTAAAAATATCAGCACTATCATTTGTAATTGATATTTTTAACTCAGAGCCGCTAGATGAACCAGACATAAGAGCCTCACTTACACCTTGATTAGCATACATTTGAGTTGTAGCATCGGCAACTTTATCTCTATCATCAGAATTACTTGATGAAAATTCAATAGATTGTACTTCTCCTGGGTACGGCAAAACACCAATATTCTCTTGAATTACATTAAGTGCTGTTTCGATATAAGGTTTTAGCATTTGTTCATCCATTGTAATTTTTTTTTCATTATCCATAGGAATAGGAAGAACCAATAATTTATATGCATCATTTATAGCTTTACTTTTTGCTAATTCTTTATATTCATCAATAGACAAAATATCAATTATCATTGGAAAAAATGGAGGAAATAAATGTATAAAATTATCATTATATTTTAAACAAAATCCTTTTTCATATGGAATATCAATAAGATTATTTGGAGATGTTTTAATAGAATTTTCTATTAATTGTTGTAATTCTGATGGAAGAATATCATAATATGATTTGGACAATAGACTACGATTTATTGCAAATCCAAAAATATTTCCATTAATAATTTTTGTGATTTCACAATAACGTGGATCTAAAAAGAAATATGAAATATCTAATTCTGATTCAGCAACAAATGCAAAACAAGCATCATTCAAATATAACCTTTTAGCAATATTATGAATATTATTTGATATATTAAATTTACTAGACTCTGTAGCAAATTTAATATAATTTTTTTTAAATGTATCTTCATTTATTTTGAAAAATGATGCATTTGTAACTTCAGTATCTACATAAAAATTTAATTTTGGCATATTAGAAAAATAATCAACTAATCTGCGCATATATCCAGACTTTTGATACATATAATCAACAAGGCGTAATATTTGTTTTCCGTATTGTTCAGGATATTTACACATATTTAATATCTGTTTTTTTGAAAATCCAAATATACGTTCAGATTGAAAAGATCTATTTAGCGAAAGTTCTGACAAAATTAAACGTTTTAGAACTGCAAAATCCATAGCTTTAGATTTATTGTTAGTAAAATCATCAAATTTTTCTTTATCAGAATTATACAATTCCTCAACCTGTTCATCAGTTATTGTAGAGTCTTTTAAATTATTTTTATTTATATTCTCACCACCTTTTATTATTTGATATATTTACTAATAGAAATTTATTAGAATTAATGATTTTTTGCTATAGATGGCCTTCTTGCCATTGATAGAATAGAAGAGTAGTTGTTAGACGATTCAACAGGTTTTAATAAATCACTTCTTCTTAATACAGCAAGAGCATATCCTCCCATTGCCATTGTATAAGCATGATCATCATGTCCCTTTTTGTCTTTTGCCAACTCATATGTGACTCCACCATTAGGGGTATCATATCTACACATATATGATAATTGAAGTTTAGCTATATTCATCTGTGTTAATGCCAATTGTTCTTCAGATGTTAATTCAACAGTTTCGAAACCCCCTTCTTTATTTTCAAGCATTATATAATTTTTACCATTATCATAATTAGTAAATTCAATAAGATTTAATTTTACCATTTTAGAAATTGCATCATATATAATCTTTTTATATCCTTGTGGATCTATAAGATGAACTATCGGAACAGCATTAGGATATTTTTTTCTAGCGGTTTCGTATTGTTTATGTTCTGGATCAATAATTCCTCTATGTTTTCCTCCAAATTTATCAGTCCAGTCTAACATTAACTGATCTGCTACTGCACTTATACCACCACCACCGGCTCCAGCATCAATATAAAATTCTATATTTTCCCATTCTGCTGCACGTTCACCATTATATTTAATCATTAAATCTCTTATTATATCTATCTGTGCAGGCATTGGAAGTGGAGTTTTATTTTTTGAATTTTGATCTATCATTGAAACAACATTTACAAGTTTTAATTTATATCCAACTTGTTTATCATTAATTACTTCAAATATACTTAATACACTACCATCAAAGTTTCTTGCTGGATCATAACATAAAATGAATTTCTTCTTTCCAGTGTCATTATATAAAAGAGGTTTTCTGACAACTGAATTTCTAATTAATTCATCCATAGTGACAACTGCATTTGAACCGCCACCTTTTCTAAATTTATTAAATAATTCAACATCCGCATTATCTGGATCTTCTTCTATGTCTTTTTTAATTTTATCTTCTGATAAATGAGATTTTATTGGTTCACCATCAATAGTAGAGTGATATAATACATCATATGCATTTATGTCAAAGCAAAAATAATTACTATTACCTGCTAACATTTTCTTATAAAAAGTTTTATATTTATCAAAAAATGGATAAGTAACATCTCCAACACTAGAAGTATATAATAATTGTAAAGGCATTTTTGGAGGTTCAATATATTCATTTTTTTTGGTTGAAGTTGAAAAGCTAGAATCTACGTTTGCAAAGTTTTCTACAACTGCAAGTTCTTCTTTCGTTTTCCAGGCAGTTTCATTAAACCATACTGCACCACGTTTACCACGAATAGTTTCAAGATTAGAAGATAAAGCTTCCATTTTTGAATTATTAAATAATCTGAATCTACAAGTTGGTGCTTGTAAAAACCCAGTTTCACTATTACTTCCAGTTCTGTCTACTTCTCTAGCAAATATATCTGTCGCAGTTTTAAAGTTAGGAATTCTTTTAAGTGCAATATCACGTAATTTATTAAATGATTCTACTGACTGGGCATATGCATTTGAACTAATATACAAACTATAATCCGGAATTAATAATAATCTTGTCATAAAATAAGCAGCAGCCAATGTATCTTTTCCTGCACCACGACACTCTGCCCATAAAGCATATTGAACAGGCCATGTTTTCATAAAACAATAACTTTGATAGTCAATTAGCTTGATTCCGAAGAAAAGTTCGCAAAATTTAACTGGATTTTTTCTTCCCCATTGAACTACTTTTGCCATTTTATGATATTCTTCTAATTTTCTTTGACTTAATTCTTTTGATGATATTCTCGAATAACTTTCCATTTATATCACCACTTTTTTGTTTCTAATTCGATAATTTTATTTTTTAATAACCTATTTTCTTCTTTTAATTCATCAATAGAAGATTTATATTCTGTAATTTGCATTAATTGTTCTTTAATAATTTCACCGAATTCACTATCGGTTAAAGTAAGTTGTTTTGCAATATTAGAAATACTAATTTCATCTATTTGCCTAAAAGCTTCACTAGTTTTTATATCAAATAAATTTACTTTAATTTCTTGAAAATCATTTCTTTCCATTTCTTTCATCATAGATGATATGGAATCTTGTCCCTGTGTTGATTGTTTACTATAATTAGATGAAATATTATTATCTCGGGCAATAGTTGATATAGAAGAAAGAAGAGATGTTTTTGCAGAAGTTAAAGAAGAAATTTTTCTTTCACTAGAATCTCCTTTTGATAATTCTATATTTAATGTATCTGTTAATTTTCTACATTGACAATACATTAATACTATTTCAATTACACATTGTTTTTTATGTCCATCTTCTAATATCCCAGGAGTATCAAAATAACCTGATAGAAGATTAAAACAATATTTTCTATCAAAATCATCAAATCCAATATCTTCAAATGGATCATATCCTAATTTAGAAATAGCATATTTCATATTTTGTTTATCATCTTTTGTCCATTTAACGACTTCTTTTTCTTTTATAGAATCATTATTATTTTCAATATCATATCGTTTTTTTGAGAATTCATTATTGTAATTATTATTTGTTGTTTTATAAATAAATCCATCCTTCTCAGAATCAGCAAAACTTTTATTCTTATTTTGACGAAGTGAATTAATATTCTTAAAATATAATCCAATTACCTTTTCGCCTTGTTTAAAAATTTCATCACTTGATAAATATCCATTTTCTTTCTTGCATTGTAAATATGCTGAATCAAGTTCATTTGTATAGAAAGGTTTGTCTAATCGTTGGCACATTGTTTTTAATTTACTTTCATTAACTGAACCATCATCATTTAAAACGCTTTTTTTTACACATGTTATACAAATAGGGACACATTTATCTAATGAAAATAATGGACTAGAAGATTTATAAAATGCAGTGGCAATATTTTTGGTATTACCACAAATTGGACATTTTTTTTGCTTTATTTCTTTTTTAGAAGTTTCTTTTGTAGCTATATTACCACCATCCTTTATAAAAAAATATCTTAAATATTTTTTTAATATATTTTTCTTGATTTTTTATTTCATTAAATTTTTTATTAAATGAAGCTATAAATTCACTAAGTGGCAATTTATCGAACAGATTTGCAATTAATAAGCAAGAATTTTCTACCATA
>CAQBRY010000018.1 GCA_948762645.1 uncultured Eubacteriales bacterium
AGTACAAGGTGGTCTTACTCAGAATCAAATACAAAAATTAAGAGTTGTATCAAGTAATACTTTCGATGAAGATACATTAAATGAACTTCTGAATTCGCTTTTAGAAGATTCAAAAAAAAAATTAGATGAAAATAAAAATAAAAAACAAGGTAATGCACTCGTATCTAAAAATACGAATACTGAAATATTACATAATTTAAATGAAAAATATACCAAACTTATTAATTCAACAAGACATAATGAACATGTTGTAAATGAAGTATTAAATAAGGTAGTATATAGAAAACAAAACGTAGATAAATATGTAGATGAAAATGTCCCAAATTTGGAATACGCTCAGGGAAAGCAGTCTCCTGAACAAACCATTTCAAGAAAAGTAAGAAACGAGGAAATTCTTGAAAATCAAAGAAGTATAAGTAATCTACTCAGAGAAGAAAATATTTCTTATCAGAAAAGAACTTTAAATATATCTCGTTTAGTCTCTCAGGTAGACAAAATAAGCTCAAAAATTTCTACCCTTAATTTATCCCAGGAGCTTAAAGATACTGTCTTAAATATATGGCAAAATGCTTATTCAAAGTACATTAATTCTTTCGAAGAATCTAAAAGCGTAACTAAAAATGTTTTGCACGAAAATGAGTATGAAAATATATCTAAGAGTAATATTGTATATTCAAATGTCATTAATTCATATGACAAAGTTAAAGAACAGGTTTATAAGGAAATAGAGGATTATTATACTCAAAATAACATTGTATCTAAGGAAAGTAAGACTTTAAAAAATATTCTTGTCAAAGTCCTTGAAAAAAAGGAACTTTCTGATTTATATAGTAGAATTATTAATAAAAAAATTACTCGTGCTCATACTAATATAGTAAATGCCTCGGAAACTAAAATCACAAACACTAAACAAGATAATTTACTAATAAACAAAAGAAAGTTTTTAAGACAAAATATTGATATTGCTAAAATAACAAATAAAGATTCTTTTATATATAAAACAATAGAGTCCAGCATAAAGAAAATACTTCAAAGTAATGTAAAAGAGAACATATCTGAAATATTTAAAGATGAAAATTATAAAAAAGTATTTACGGATATTATAAGAAATATAAGAAAAACACAGATTTCCAGATTAAACCAAATAGAAAAAGAAAAGAAAATTAAAGAAAAAAATAAAACAAAACATACTTCATATACTACTTTAAGAGAAAAAAAATTAATTGATAAATTAGAAGAAAATGTTTATGACAGAAATATATTTAAAGTAAGTGAAGCTGTCAGAAATATTCAGAGAAATGAAAAGTTAAGATTAAAAGAAAATATTACTAATTTAAGAAAAAATATACTTGTAAATAAAATAAATAAAGAACTTACGGTAAACCTTTTAGACAAACAAGAATATAAAAATTTAACCTACGACAGATATGCTGTTGTAGATAAACACTATTTGCAGACTCAGAAAATAAATGAAAAACAAGTAGAGCTTGGAATTAAAAGCATCTATGAAGATAAAGTTCTGGAAAAGACTAGTCAAAAAAGAAAAACAGTAAAATTTGATGAGGAGCCTAAAAAACCTTCAAGACTTGATAAACAAATAGATTTGGTATCTAAAATTATTAATAAGTCTTTAGTTTCTGAAATACTTTCAAATAAAGAATATATTAATATAGACAATATAAAAAGCGATGTAGTAAAAAACTATAAAATACAAGTAAATAAAATTAAGAAAAAGACTTTAGAAACTAATCTTGAACGGTTATATCAGGAGCAGCTAAATAAAGTTGAGAAAATAAACCGTAAAGTTACTCAAACAGATAGAATAATATCTAGGATAAGTAAACTTAAAAATACTGTGGATACTATTTATAAAGTATCTAATAAGTCAAAAATACTTGAGTTCTTTACGAAAAATCATAATATTAAAACTCAGGATATTAAGAATCTTATATCTAACAGGCACTATTTTGAAACCACTAGACAGTATGAAGAAAATATAAGATCAGATGTAAGAAATGTATTTCAAGAAGAAATATCAAGAACGAACAAAGTATACAGAACAGATACAGATTATAGCGTAAATCAGAGAGTAATAAAGGATAATTTAAAGCAAGTAAATAAAGCAGTAAATAAGTCAAAACATATTCAGACTACTGTTCAGAATATTACAAAAGAAAATTTAAACATTGACTCTAAAATTAATAGTAAACTCAATAAGTATAATTTGCTTTTGTCAAACATTTCTAGAGAAGATATAATTAATAAAAACTATAGCAGAGTAGACCTTATTAATAGAAATATTGAAAAAAGATATGAAACATCTCATAAAATTCTAGATGTTAATAAGATAATGCAGTCTGAGATAGTTAAAGAAATTTCCGAAAATATTCAAAAAAATATACTTAATTCATCAAAAATTATAAATAAAAATGTTATTAATAAGAGTGTACTTGCAGGAATACTAAACGTTAATGAGGACGAAAGTTCTAATTTTGTAAATAATCTTTATTTAGATATTTTAAATAAGAGAAAAAATACTGGTAAAAAAACAAAAAACATTAAAACTATATTAAATAGAAATTTGGTTAATAATATAGTTACTAACGATTTACAGCTTTATGATGAAACGCAAAAAGTTTATAGAAATGACGTTTTTAATACCCACATCCAAAATGAAAATATAAACGTGAAAAAAGGCACGACTATAACTGATAATAAATTTGTAAATGAAAAGGTAAGATTTGTAACTGAAAATATTTTAAATAGAGTTTTAAGAAACAATACGTTTACGCGTAAAGACGTTAAAACTGCCAAAGATGTTTTTAACATAGAAAATATTAGTGAAATATATAGAGATGTACCTTTAACTATTAAAGAAAATATTAATCAAGTTTATAGTGTAGAAAATTTTATTCCAAGAAAAAAATTAAAATCTTTGGCTCCGAAAGTGGTAGTTGATAAGACAATAACTCGTCAACAAAAAAATCTTTATAGAGATGTTGTTCAAAGTACTCGCTTTTATTACAATGACATCATTGAAGATATGGGAAGAGAACATTTAATAAAAGAAAAAAAGATCTTACAAGATGAAAATTTCCATAGAAATGTTATAAAGAAGGATATGATCTATAAGACACCAGTATCTATAGAAAAGAATAAAGAAGATGGCGTTAAGGACAAAAAGGGAAAAAGAAAAGATGTATTACATTCTGATATAATAAATAAAAAGATTTCCAAGGAGGAATATGAGCTACAAAATAATTTATATCAGCCTAGACAAAAAAAATTACAAAAAAAGGAGAAAGTTCTTAGCAAAAATGATATAATAAGTATTATTAAATCATACATAGGTGATATAAATACCGATAGTATATCGAAAGTTGTTATTAGAAAGGTAGAAGACAAGATAAATTTTGATAGAAAAAGAAGAGGAATTTTATAAAAGGATGTAGTACTATAATGATAAAATGGACTAGTCATTTACAAAAATATAATGATTGTGCTGAACCTGCAGCAGAAATAAAAATATCAGATAAAAAATGGGAGTCGGAGACAGTTTTAATTACAAATATTGAGGCTTCTATTTCAGTTGGACCTGAAGCTAGTACGTGTAGCGTGGAATTTATGACTACTTTGCCGGATTTTAGAAATAAAAGTTTAAGTTTAGATGGAGATCTTGCAAAAATAAAATTGGGTGTAGAAATAGAAGTGTCGCTAGGATTTTTTGTGGATGGAACTTTAGGACGTAAGGCTGAAGTTACAACAGTTTTTGTTGGATACGTGTGTGATATAGATGTTAAAGTTCGAGAGGGAGAACAGGTAGTATTAACTGTTAAAGGTATGGATGCAAAGATATGGATGATGCCAAGTCAAATAATTGATCTAAAAAAAGGAAAGACTAAAATATCAGATGTGGTAACTGATACGGTAAATAACTTTATTGGAAAAATTAAAGGAAAAACAATAAAGATAGATGGTGAACCTACGCTTGAAAGATTAATTTGGCAAATGAATGAAAGTCACTATGAATTTTTATGTAGATTGGCGGAGCTTTCAGGATGCTTTTTTTACATTAGTTTGGGCAAATTGTATTTTACAAGTGTTTCTGAACTTCAAAGCAATGGAGTTATACTTTCTCCAGTAAAAGGGGTATATGAAGTTGATGTTACAACTAGTGTGTGGGGGCAGCTTAAAGAGGCCACACACATAAGTTTGGATCCTAAAGATTTTACTAAAAAAATAAAATCTAAAGTAACATCTTCCAGTATAACCAAATATGGTGATGGAAAAGCTCCTACAAGTTTAACTTCAAACATAAGTGCCTCTTGTGCTAGGAGCATTGTTGACTATTCTATATCTTCGTTAGCAGAAGCAAAATTTAGATCAGAAGCACTTTTTAACAGAACAGTTATAGATGTAGTGCAAGGCAGATTTTTGGTAGATGGAATTCCGGATATTACAGTTGCGTCTGGACTTACAGTCAGTGGCTTTGGCCAACCTACTGACAACTCTTATATTATAACGAAAATACAGCATCACTGTAATATAAAAGATTCAGATTATACTACTGAAATAGAAGCTAACTCCAGTAAAATAAATCCATTAACCGCTAGTTTAATCTAGTTAGAGGGGTGAATAATTAAATGCTTAAAAACATGTTGGAGGGATTACCCCCTATGACAGGTAAGGTCAAAGAAATCGGAAAAGATAAAGATAAACTTAATAAAATAACAGTAACGATACCGATTTTAAATGAAATGGAGCTTGAAGCTAGGATATGCTATCCTATTGCAGGAAATAATTATGGCTTTGTTTGGTCTCCTGATGTTGGACAAGAAGTATTGCTTGTATTCCCTTTTGGAGATATTAATCAGCCTATAATACTTGGTTCAATGTATAATGAACAAAATAAGCCGCCTCAAGAGTTAAATAAGGATAATCAAGACATATACTATAAATCAAAAGTTGGGAATGAATTTACTATACATGATGAAAAAAATAAGTCTAAGGTGGAGATAACTACTCAAAAAGGGCATAAATTGATTTATGATGATGACAAGGAAACTTTAACAATTCAATCTAAGGGGTAGAATTATGGCTAAAATATCATTTGTATTAAACTTTAAGAACGGGGAGGTAAGTATAAGTGCAGATAAAAAAGTTGAAACTGTTGCGGGATCTGATAAATGGACAATGGAAAAAAATAAAGGTGGAAATTTAAATAGTAGTTCTGGTAAGTTAGAAGTTTCTGTTCAATCTTCAAAGATATCGGCTAAATCTAATATCGATATAAAGTCTAATGCTAAAGTAAACGTAGCAGGAACTGGCGGAACTAACGTGACTTCTAGTGGACAAACTGTTGTAAAGGGTAGTATTTTAAATTTAAATTAAAGTTATTTTTGGAGGTGCTCGGAAGTGGCCACTATAAAAGGATGGAAATTTCCTGTTCAGGTTGATAAAAGTACAGGCAGAATTATGACTGTAGAAGATAATGAAAATGTGAAACAGTCTGTAAACATTATTCTTATGACAGGAAAATATGAAAGAAAAATTTTTCCTACTTTTGGTACTGACATGCGGTCATATATGTTTGAAGTGGTTGATCAGAATTTTATATCTATGATAAGAAGTACAATTACGGGAAGTTTAAAAAAATGGGAAAGTCATATAGCAGATATTAATGTTAATGTAAAGGCCTCTTCAGGGCCTATATGTCAAGTAGAAACCGTTATTGATTATCTTACAGATATTACTCCGGTTCAGGACAGAGTTTCTAAAACTATGGATATGAATGGTATAAAATAAGTTGGTGTAGGGGGGATGTAGGAAGTGAGTGGAGTACCTAAGCTAGATAAGAGAGACTTTAATGACTTTATGAAAGAGATTAAGAATTTAGCTAAACAATATACACCTGAGTGGAATTTTGAAGAAAGTAGTTCAGATGTGGGAGTGATATTTTCTAAGATTTTTTGTAACATGATGGAAAGTACCGTCAGTAGGTATAACAAGACCTCTTATAATTATTATCTTACATTTTTAAATATGATCGGAACTAAGCTCCGACCTGCTTCTGAAGCCTCCGGAATGGTAATGGTTACAGTAACAGAAGGATCTAGTGGTGCATATATAGAAAAAGGGACTCCTGTTTTTGCCAATGCTGATACAGAAGACGGTGTTGCAATATATGAAACTAAGGATAGCTTGTTTGCTGTAGATACTAATATTAACAGTATATTTTTTACGGATGGATTATCTAATTCTATATGTAAAGTTTATTCTGCAAAAGGTGAAGAAAATGAAAGAGTAGGATCTTTTAGAATATTTGATAATGTGTCATATAAAAATCTTCAACATCATGAACTATATTTTGGTGATGATGTGGTTTTTAACGTTAAAAAATCAGACATTACGTTTTTCTTTTATAATAGTATGTCAGTAAAGAGAGAAAAAGCTCTTTTGGATGTATTTAGTGACAAGGATAACGTTAAATGGCAGTATAAAAATAAAAAAGGTTGGCAGGACATACCTAAAGTAGAAAAGGTTGACGGTGGGTTAAGACTACAATTTGAAGATGGAACCGTTCAAAGCGAGATAAATGAAATAACGTCAAGATTTATTAGATGCAAATTTAAGAGACTACCTGATGAAAGTATTTCTGTTACAAAAATAAAGTATAAATCTGCATGTAAAAATTTATCTCCGGATTTTATGTATTCAGACGACGCCGAGCTTACTCCAAGTGATTTTTTCCCCTTTGAAGAGCAGTATACTATGTATAGTAATTTTGCTTTTGCGTGTGGAGAAGCATTTACTAAAAAGGGTGCGGATGTGGAAATAGGTGTTGATATGCAATTCGTTAAAGTTGCACTTAATTCTGAGATTGGTAATATGGGAAAGAGATATAAATATATCATGACAAATATGGATTTCGCCAGTTTAGAACCTTCAGACGTTAGAATAGAGAAAGTAGTGTGGGAATATTGGAATGGAAAAGGGTGGTCTAGACTAATTCCCGATCATACCGGAGAAGATTTCTTTAATTTAGAAGAAGGCAAAAAAATTGAGAGAAAATTAAAATTTAAATGTCCTGATAATCTTGAAAGTGTGATGATAGGGTCAAGTGAAGGATTTTTTATTAGAGTACGTATCGCAAAAATGAATAATCAATTTGATGTATTTGCAAACTATATTACACCTTATATTCATAATATATCTATAAGTTATGACTACGGCGAAGGCGGGAATATATGTAACAAAGTTATAGTACATTCTGATTTAAGAGAAGAAATTTTTGACATTAATCAAGATAAAGAAGTAAAATTGGTTGAAAAGACACTTAATCAATGTCCAACAATGTATATTTGTCTTACTAGACCTCTTACAGAAGGTACTATAAGACTTTTTGTAAATATAGAAGAAGGTATTCATAGATATAATCCTACTTTAAAGTGGGAATATTGTGCTGATGACAACAAAGGTGGAAGTAAGTGGGAACATATTGACGTAATGGATCTTACGAAGGGCTTTTCACACAGTGAAACAGTTACCATGATTGGAAAAAATGATTTTAAGGAAATAACACTATTTAAAAAAACGGGATATTTTATTAGGATTTTGAATCCTGATATGAGATATTCGAATAATGACAATATTAGTAGT
Source organism: uncultured Eubacteriales bacterium (assembly GCA_948762645.1). Taxonomy (GTDB): domain Bacteria; phylum Bacillota; class Clostridia; order Oscillospirales; family Acutalibacteraceae; genus CAQBRY01. The sequence goes on from CAQBRY010000018.1 coordinate 7,660, forward strand.
CGCCCTATAATAAATGATATAAAGTTTAATGCTGTTGAAGTAGTTCAAAATGATACTCGTCCGCCGGAGTATTTTTCCATAGATTACGATGAAGAAAATAAGTTATGTAAATTATCTTCCCAAAATGCTTCAAATGTTACGGTCTGGGTAGACGAGTTTGGAAAGTTATCTACAAGTGATCAGGAAAAATTTTCGGACCCAACTAATAAAGATGCAAAGCCAGAGTATGATGAAGTAGGAAATTTAGAAAGACTTTGGGTTAAATGGAAACCTGTACCTAATTTAGTAAGTTATGGGGTCAATGATAGAGTATATGAAGTTGACTATCCTAAAGGAGAAATTTTATTCGGTAATGGAAGGCATGGAAAAATTCCTACTGCTCAGTATAATGAAAGTATAAAAATAACATATGCAATTTGTAATGGAAAAAAGGGTAATATTGATGCGGGAGCAATTAAAGATTTTGTAGATAATATTCGGAACGTAAATGGTGTAACAAATGCTAGTCCCATAATGGGAGGAGTTGATATTGAAAGTGTAGATAATGCCGCAAAACGCATGTTTGAGCAGATTTCTTCCGGCAATAGACTGGTTACACTTTCAGATTTTGAAGATTCTATAAAATTTAATGATCGGAATATATATAAAGTAAAATGTTTGTCCCACGTTGATGAAGACAATAATCCATGTATAGGAGTAACGTCAGTGGCTGTTTTACCAAGGGAGTATATGCAAGGATATGAAAAATTTCAGGGAATAAAAAATAGGATATGGAAGTTTATAGATGAAAAAGCTCATGCACCTTTATCTTTGTCTACAAGACTTAGAATTTTTGAAGTTGGATATGTGGAAACGTCTGTGAGCGTAGACGTAATTATAAGCGACTTTAATGACTATCAAAGCGTCCACCAGGGAATACGTACAAAGCTTAAAAAATTTTTAGATCCTGTTACCGGTAATTTTTCAAAAAATGGATGGAATATAGGAGAGTTTCCGAGAAAAGAACTTATTTATAATTGTATAAAGGTAGTAGAAAATATAAGATTTATCAAGAACATAAATATATTTACTTATATGGTTACAAAAGAAGGCAAAAAAGAACTTAATTTTGAAAAAATAAAACAGCAGAATTTTGTTGTCCCAATTTTCGGAGAACCAAAAATTAATATTACGGTAGAGTAAAATATGGGGGCTAGTGGGCGATGATAGAACTAGAAAATTTGAATGATCAATCGATAGAAGATATTTTGGAAGAGGCAAAAAAACAGATAACATATTTGAATTCTGACTGGACGAATCATCAGGAATCCGATCCGGGAATTACTTTGGTTGAACTTTTTGTATGGCTAAAGTCTGTTCAGCATGAATATTTAAATCGTATATTGCCTGGTGTAAAGCATAAGTTCTTAAACCTTTTAGATATACATTTAAAGAGAAATAATGGGGCTTTGACACTGCTTGAGATTTCAGATATTACTCAAAATATTGTTATTCCTAAGAACACTAGGTGGAAAACAAATAATATGGTTTTTGAAAATATTAATCAGCAGATGCTCATTAATTCTGATATTTTAAGTGTGGAGTTTGATAATCCCGGATACGTATCAGAAGAAGAATATTATAAGTTTGATAACAGTAGGATTTTCTACTTGTTTGGTGAAAATTTTAGGGAGGCGGATAAATATCTTCCCAGAAGTGTTACAATAAATTTCAGCAAAGAAATTCCTGGTGGTGAAGTTATAAATTTATATTTTGATGTTTGTGATGACAATTCAAATACGTCCAGAAATAAAATACCGGATGGAAGTGAATTTGATGAGATAGCAGAAGTTAAGTGGGAATATTACGGCATTCAAAATGATGTTTTAGGGTGGCATCCCATAGACATAGTAAAAGACTATACTCATTGTTTTTTATTTACTGGGATTGTTAGATTTAGGATAAATGGAAAGATGAAACTTATTGATGGTGTATATTTAATACGTTTTAGTCTTGTAAAGAACGAATACGATTTTCCTCCTAAAATAAAAAATATTATTCCAAATGTATTTTATGCCAAGCAGGAAATTACTAAATGTGATAATATTATCATTAAGAAGAAACATCTTAAAGATGACTTTAAAGTAGAGACTAGTTCACATATTTTTATCTATGGTAATTGTGACGTATATATAAAGAAGTTAGGCGGATGGGTTGAAACTAAAAATTTTACTGTGGATAAAAATATAGATGCGGGGATATTTACACTTAAGATAGACAATATCGATGAAATTATAGATAATTATTCTGATGAAGATGAATTTTTATTAATAGTAGCTTACGATAAAGATATTGAAAATAAGATAGTTCTTGGCGACGGTACAGGATCATCTTCACAAATTTTTGAGTTTAGATATGAAAATATTTTATATGATGGTGTAGAATTACTTGTTGGAGAAGAAAAAGAAGGGGAAACGGTATTTCACAAGTGGACAAGGGTAGATAATTTCTTTTCCTCAAAGAAGTATGACAGACATTATGTATTAGATGAGCAAAAGAAAGTTGTACGATTTGGCGACCATCATTATGGAATGGCTCCGAGACTTGGTAAAGGCAATATAAAGTTTTGTAAAATAAAGTTTTGCGAGGGAGAACATTCAAACATTAATCAGGGGATGATTAATAAAGTAGAGACTAAAAATGATATTTTAAAAAAGTGCCGTATTTTCCAAATATGTTCTGCTGTTGGGGGAAGGGACAACGAGACAGTAGAACGAGCAGCAGCAAGAGCAGCAGTTTTATTTAATGATTGCGGAAGAGCAATAACTTCTCAGGATTATACTAATATAGTAAAAAGTACGCCGGGACTTATATTTAAAAATGTAAAAGTGTTACCTAATTATATGCCTGGAGAAGATTGTACTAAACAAAATTGTATTACAATAGCTGTTCGGTGGAATGATAAAGTAGGACTTCCTCTTCCAAAAAGCTATGAAAATAACATTATGAGACAACTAAATAAATATCGACTTATAAATACTAAAATTAAAGTTGTAGGTCCGGAATATATTGGCTTAATAGTATCTGGAGAGGTCATAGTAAAATCCTTTTATAGACCTGAGGATAAATTAATAGAAAAATATATTCAAAAGTTCGTGGACAAGATTAATCTTGATTTAGGAAGAGTATTTCACTTTGGAGATCTATTTGGAGAACTTGATAAACTTAATTATGTGTCATATCTTGAAAGACTTCGAATTACTCCAATTGGTAATTATATTGAAAAAACAGTTTCAGAAGATATTATTGTACCTCCAAATGGAGTTTATTATGTAGATAAAATAGATCTGAATTATATTAAAAGTTCTGAAATATATGGTGATTAAGGAGGTGATCTTTTGGCTTCAGGTGCAAAGTATTTTATACTCAATAGAGAAGATGACTGGAAATATAAAAGTATGATTAAAGATGTTATATTTGAAGAAGATATGATGCTTTCAAACAATAAATCCGGTGAAAATGGAGTATATATATCAAGTTCATTCGATACTCTGCAAAATGAAACTATTTGGCATAGGATGCGTCTTAATTATGATCTGCCTAATGACTCATTATTGAGGCTGAGACTTTATACTAGCGACAGCAAAACAGTACGTATTCCTGCCCCGGATGGAAAGGGACTAATGGAATCAGATATAGATAAGTATATTTTAAATGATGATATAGATATAAATAGAAAAATCGATATATTTGATTACATAGGAGCCAAAAAATATGAAAACCCTACGGATATATTAATGTTTAACTTAAAAGGCAGATATTTATGGATTTGTATGGAATTAATAAGTTACAGCCGTAAACAAGTAAAAGTAAAAGATGTAAAAATAGAATTTCCAAAGGTAACGTTTACGGATTATTTGCCTGAAATATATAAAGAACATGACGGTAAGGATTCATTTCTGGAAAGATTTTTAGGAATATTTCAGTCTATATACGTAGACTTGGAGGATAGGATAGATAATACGCCTATAAATTTCGATCCCGAAATGACGAGTAAAGATTTTCTTATATGGATCTCAAGGTGGCTTTCAATAAAGGATGCATTTATTTGGGGAGAAGATAGGTTAAAAGTACTTTTAAAGCAAGTTACAAATATATATAAGTCTAAGGGAACTAAACAGTCTGTTTCAAGGATCGTAGAGGAATTTGTGGGTGTTGAGCCTATAGTAGTAGAGCAATTTGACGTAAAAAATAATCAGAACTACGAAATACAAAAAAATCATATAGAAGGATTATTTGGAGACAATGGTTATGTATTTACAGTTATACTCGATGAAAAGTACGTAAAGAGTCCAGAGGACTATATTGAAATACTTAGAATAATAAATACTGTAAAACCTATAGATTCTATTTGTAATTTAGTAGTACTTAATGATAAAATATATCTTGATCATCATTGTTATATTGGTATAAATTCATATATAGCCAAAAATTATGAATTTGTAATAGACGAAGGAAGAAAAGATTCTAATACTTTGATGTTAGTAGACGTAAATTCAAAAACGTTAAAAACGAAAAAATAAAGGGAAAAGAGGAGCTGAATATGAATAATAAACAGTATTACTCATGTGATAGGAACCATTATTTCTTTGGTAAACTTATGACGGTAAGAGATTTTGAAAGCGAACAAACTTATTTTAACTCTAAAAGAAGACTTGGAAATAGAATGCTCAACGGAGTAGGAATTGTTTCCGGACTCGACATAATATTAGTTGACAATAAAACATTCTCTCTTGAAACCGGTATGGCTCTTGACTATATGGGTCGAGAAATAGTTGTATCTGAGCCGTGCGTTAGAAGACTCAATGTTATAAAGGGGTTCGATGAGAATAAGGATAAGGGGATAGTATATCTTTGTTTAGGGTATAAAGAAAATCTTAAGGAAACTACTTTTTCTGTTGCAGGATCCGGAAAGTCAAACGGCGTAAGCGAAGAGTTTAACAGAGTAAGTGAAGGATATGAATTATTTCTTACGTCTGTAAAACCCAAGGAAGAAACATTGAAACTTGATAGCTTAGTAAAACAACGTATCACAGTTTATAATAAAGATGGAATAAGTATAATTATTGAGATGGATAGGTATGTAAACCCATCAGGGAAACTATCTATTAGAACTATTTTCCAAAAAGAAAATGTGGAGGCTCCTATAAAGTATTCCTTTACTGTTCGTGGAGAGTTTTTCAAATCTTCCGAAGATGATAATGAAGAACTTAAGATAGACTATCATGAAACCGAAGTTTCAACATATAAAAGTGAATACAAAGAATATAGTATGAACTGCGATGCAAATGTTGATACTCTTGCTGAACTTCGTATTGATAAAGGCTCTTTTAAACTTGAAGTTGGTTCAGATACATTGAAAATATCAGAAGATATATTACTTCCTGTTTCAATCAAAGATACTCCTATAAAGGATATAGTTATAGATCGGTACTATTCAAAGCATTTTGATGAAATTATAGACGATGTTGATGACAAATATATATATCTTGCAAAATTTCATCTTATAACAAATAAACTAACATATTTTATTGAAGGATTTGAAAAACATCCATTTAAACAATATCTTTTTAGCAATGAACTTTTAAAACTTTTGGATGATTTGAAAAGGTCTGAAAAAGTAACTTTCGTAAATAAAGACAATAGTGAAAAATTTGCTGAAGCTGAAGAAGCACAGCCTAAAGTTTTAGATCTTCCAGAACCTAAAATAGAAAATGTTACAACCGGGGTGGAAAGAATAAATTTAGGATTTAATCCAAAAGTGGGAAGATGTTTTTATTCTTATGAGTTCGTACATGGACTTGGAGAAGGAAATATAGCTGTAATAACGGCCATAGACAACAAAGCTAATTATTTAACAGACGAAAAAGGATTACTAGTATTTGGAGATAAGGGTATTTTCACTAAGGAAGAAATGTCAATATCTGCTCCAAACGTACAAATAGCTGCAGTATCTAATTCTGAAAAAGGTACTATAAAATTAGGAGTAAAATTAATGGAGAAAACTACTCTTCAAGCTGTAGATGTAAGATGGTGGGCTATTAAACCTGCAGAAGTCAAGAAAGAAGAGGAAGACTTAGTAATAGATGAAAGCGTAAGGGTAGTCATAACGCCTAATACCGCTAGAGTAAAACCTCTTGAACAGATAAGATTTAGTGCTGTAATAGAAGGGGCAAGTAGTCAAGAAATACGCTGGGCTATGGCAGAAAACAATACCGGTACTATTGATAATAACGGTTTATATACTGCTCCGTCTAAGGAAGGAGTATACGAGGTTAAAGCATATAGTGTCAAATTTGAAAACAAAAGCGACTCTGCTTATGTTGTTGTTAGTGCATCTGAATAAAAGATGCACTTTCTTTTTTATAAAATTATTTATAAGGGTGAAAAAAATTGAAAATATCTGCGTCGATTTTAGGTTGTGACTTTTCAAAAATGGGACAAGAAGTTAAGAAAGTAGAAGATTCTAAAGTAGACATTATACATTTGGATGTAATGGACGGACATTTTGTACCTAACATTTCTTTTGGGTCGGCGGTTATAAAAAGTCTAAGAGAATATACGAATTTACCTTTTGAAGTTCATTTGATGATTTCTGATCCTAGGAAATATTTAAAAGATTTTGTAAATGCTGGAGCTGATACGATTGTTTTTCACATGGAGATAGAAGACGATATTTTAGAAATTATAAGAGAAATAAAAAAATATGGTAAAAAAGTTGGCCTTGCAGTCAATCCGGAAACTGACATCGAAAAAATATTTCCGTATGTTGAGTATTTGGATTTAGTAATAATAATGACCGTCCACCCTGGTTTTGGAGGACAGTCATTTATGAAAGATCAGATCTATAAAGTACGTAAATTAAAAGATAAAATAATGGAAATTAATAAAAAAGGCTTGGAAATTGAATTTGATGGCGGAGTTAATCTTGACACTATAAAGTTTGCTAAAGAAGTAGATGTAGATATATGTGTTTCTGGATCATTTTTGTTTAATTCCAAAAATACTTCACAAACAGTTAAATTATTAAAATCATAAATTAATTGGTGATTTCATCTTTAAATTTATATTCATCAAATATTTTGTATACAAATATCGAAATAAACCCGAGTATTACTGTTAGAAAAGCGCTAAATACTGTTATTTCTATAGAAAAGAATTTATGCATTATAAAATATAGTCCAACGAAGCTTATAGATATAAAATATAGAAGTATTTTTCTTAGTTTATTCAGGGGAATACAAAGTTTATATATAAATAATATTCCTATAAATCCCGTAAGCATTACGCATATACTGGAGTAAACATTTTTACTCAGGCCAAAATTTTTATAGCAAAATATGCACATGACTATGCTTAAAAATATTGTTATTGAGGCAGGTACGGATTTACTGAATATGTTTTTAAGCAAGTTACCGGTAACTTTATTTTTATTTGGCTGGAGGGCAAGTACAAATGACGGTATGCCTATTGTAAGAGAACTTATTAATGTCATTTGTATTGGTATAAAAGGATATGGAATTGATGCAAATACGAAAAGTATGGCTAGAAATATGGAATATAAAGTTTTAGCTAGGAATATAGACGAAGATTTCTGTATGTTATTAATTGCGCGTCTTCCTTCAAAAAATATTTTGGGAATAGCTGAAAAATCTGAATTCAGAAGTACTATATGAGATATACTTCTAACCGCCTGACTTCCCTGGGCCATTGCAATACTGCAATCGGCTTCTTTTAGTGCAAGAACGTCATTAACGCCGTCCCCAACCATAGCCACGGTATGGCCGCTACCTTTTAGAGATTTTAAAATTTGCTGTTTTTGCATTGGTGTTACTCTTCCGAATATAGTGTATTTTTTTGAAGCTTTGGATATATCCTGGGGGGTTTTTAATGTTGAGCAGTCTATAAATGAAGACGCATTTTTTAAGTCCACGGATTTTGCAACTTTAGATACTGTTAAAGGATTATCTCCCGAAATTATTTTAATATCTACTCCTTGATCGACAAAATATTTTAAAGTTTCTTTGGCATCTTTACGTATTTTGTCTTTTATTAAAATTAAAGCCATTGGGAGCAATTCTTCAGGTAGATTATTGTCATTTTTAAAATCGTTTTCTGAAACTGCTAATATAAGTACTCTGTAATTTTCAGAGTATTTTTTTATTTCCTCCTGAACTTTTAAAAGATGGTTACTTGGTAAAATAAATTCAGCGGCACCGAGAATATAAGTTTTATTGTCTTCTAAACATGCACCGGACCATTTTTTTTCTGAAGAAAACGGAACTATCTTTTTTGCGGGGATTAAATTTTTACCTGTATAAAATGTTTCTTTAATGGCTTTAAATGTTTCATTTTTGTCTTTAAGTGCCCCAGATAATAAATTTAATGCTTGTTTTACTTCCTTTTCGGAAAATTCATTTTTAGGAATTAAATCTTTAACTTCAAATGTCCCTTCTGTAATGGTACCTGTTTTGTCGAGAAACATCGTGTCTACCCTTGCAAGTGTTTCGATACAATAAAGGTCTTGAACCAGTACCTTATGTTTTGCAAGTCTTATGACACCAACTGCTAAAATAGTGCTTATTAATAGAACCAACCCTTCAGGTATCATACCTATAAGTGCAGCTGATACTGATGTTACAACAGGTTCGAGACTATAATTATAGATTTTGAGTTGCCTGCAAAAGAGGATACATCCTATAGGTACTATTACTATAGATACAAATTTAACTATTTTATTAACGGTTTCCATTATTTCAGATTTAGTGGTTTTTATATATTTGGTTTTGGATAAGATTTTAGAGACATAATTTTCGCAACCTACTTTTTCGACTTTTGCACTGCAGTCCAAAGCACTTACAATAAAACTTCCTGATAATAAAGTGTCTCCTGCTTTTTTTGTAATTAGGTTTGGTTCTCCCGTAAGTAATGATTCGTTAACTTCGCAAGATCCTTCCACGACAGTGCAATCTGCAACTACTTGGTCTCCCGAAAAATAGTAAGTTATATCATCAAGTACTAAGTCTTCCTTTGGTATTTTTATTTTTTTGCCGTCCCTAATTACCGTTATAGTACTGCACGATATAAGACCCAGCTTATCAACGGCAATTTTAGAACGTATTTCTTGAATTATGCCGATTATTGAGTTGCATATTATAACTCCCATAAACATAAGATTTTTATATGAACCTACATATATAAGAGCAAGTGCTAATACTACGTTTATAAGATTAAATAATGTAAAAGTATTATCTTTGATTATTTGTGAGATTGTTTTAGTAGGTATTGTTTTGTCAACATTGCTTAGTCCTTGTTTTGTTCTTTCTTCTACCTGATTTTTTGTTAATCCGGTTTTTATATTTACATTAAATCTTTTTATTTTTTCGATCATATTATAGTTCCTTTCGAAAAGAATCTTATATTAGTTTTGATTATAAAGTAATATTTTGCAAAGTCAATTTATATTATTGATATTAAGTAAGAGGTGAATAGCTTTGATATGCAGGATAGTTGAGATGAGGAACAAAGAGGTTATTAACGTAAAAGACGGGTGCAGAATTGGATGTGTAAATGACGTTGAGGTAGATATGAAGTGCGCAAAACTCGTTGCAATAGTAATATACGGAAGACTTAAATGTTTTGGTCTGCTTGGAAGATGTGAAGACATCGTTATTAAATGGGAAAATATTGAAGTTGTAGGTGAAGATACAATATTAGTCAAGTTTAATCCCGTCTGTAATAGGAGGAGAAGACCTAGATTATTTAAACAATTTTTTAAGATATAAAAAAATACCTTTTGGGAGTGAAGATGCAATGAAGATTATAAAATATACTAATAAAAATATAGGTTCTTTTTATATTGTAGTAAGCTTGTGTATTGTATTTTTTTCTTTTTTGGCGTTTGCGGCTTATGGAAAGATAGAAGATAAAGCTTCAAATCAAAAAGCAAATAAAAGTTACACCGTAATTTTAGATGCAGGACACGGTGGAGAAGATGGAGGAGCAGTTGGATTTAATAATATTTGCGAAAAGGATATAAACCTTTCTATAGCTTTGGGACTAAGAGACCTGCTTGAAGTTTCAGGGTACAATGTTATAATGACTAGGCAGGAAGATACTGCTATTTATGACGAAAATTGTAAAAGTCTAAGGGAAAAGAAAAGATCTGATTTAAAGAATAGACTGGAAATAATAAAGGAAAATTCTCAGGATAGTAATATATTTATAAGCGTACATCAAAACAAGTTTACTGATCCTAAATACTCAGGTTCACAAATATTTTATTCTAAAAATAATCCGCTAAGTCAGGAACTTGCAAATTGTATTAAGGGGTCTATAGTCGGACTTATACAGCCCGATAATACCAGAGAAATAAAGCCCGGAGACAAAAATATATATTTATTACATAATTCCGAAATACCTTCTGCTATAGTGGAATGTGGGTTTTTGTCTAATGAGGAAGAAGCTAAGAAGTTGAATACGAAAGAATATCAAGGTCAGTTAGCATTTTGTATTTATTGTGGAATAGCTAACTATTTTTCAAATTTGTAGTAATATACTGTTAATTCAGTGTTCTTTATATTAATAAATAGTCCTAAAAAGTTTTAGATTTTTTGATTTTTCTCAATTTTAAATTGATTCCATATAAAAAATACAAAATAAATATTAAATCATAAAGGTTTTTAAATTATTAAGTTAAAAATTTGAATTGATTAAGAAAGTTTAGTAGATATTATACTAAACTTTTTATGTTATTTGGATTATGATGCTTTTCTATAGTTAAATGTTTATAATGTACCTTTTATAAATAATCTTTATCATATGTAATATTGTAAAATGTTTTTATTAGGATTAAAATTTATTGTAGTTTATATTGTTTAAAATGTACATAATTTTTTTAATCAAAAAATTTTATAAGTATATTGATTTGAAATTGAGGTTATTTCATAATTAAATTTAAGGAGGATTATTATGTTTTTAAATTGTAATTTTAAAATAAGAAATATTTTATTAGTATTTATTATGATAATAGGTATATGTTTTAAATTTATTTGTTTAGCACATGATATTTCTCAAGAGTACCTTTATTACTTTTGTTCTGAGGAGATTTCTTTTGAACTGAAAGAATTTATGACAGGAAGATCATTTAAAGAAAATAATAATATTATTTCTTTTGATGACTTGAGGTATGTAAGAGTTTTGTATTGGGGCATAGATGATGAAATACATGAAGGAGAGATGGTTGTAAATAGGGACGTGGCAGAAGATGTGATAGATATATTTAAAGAACTTTTCAACAAAAAATATAAAATTTATCAAATGAAGTTATTAGACTGCTATGGTGCAGATTATAGAAAGTCTTTGGCTGATAATAATACTATATCTTTTTATATGTCCGATAGCTGTAATAGTTTAGAGGAAAAGTATCATTCTTTGGGCTTGGCGATAGATATAAATCCGTTATTTAATGATTTTTTATTTAAAGAAGAATCAAAAATGAATACTTTAGAAGAAATTATTTGTGATAAAATTGTTATTAATGATAAGGATGATTGCTATAATGCATTTACCAGCAGGAAATGGACTTGGGACGGAGATATAGGAAATAACTGTAAATGTTTTTTTAAAGAGAAATAATATTTTAAGAAAGTATGTTTTATACATACTTTCTCTTTTTTAAAATAATTACTATATTTTATGGTAAACATATTAGTAAAGTAATTTAAAAATGGGGGAAATGAAAATAGCTTTTTTTGAAGGATGGTATTTTAAACATCAAATTAAAGATAAAACAATTTGTATTATTCCGGGAGTTTGTGATGAAAAATGTTTTATACAGGTTATTACAAATAAAAATTCTTATAATGTTGACTTCAATAAAAAATTTTTTTCTAATAACGAGGACATAAATATTAAAAACAATGTTTTTTCATTTAGTGGTATTGATGTAAATATTTCAGAAGACAATTTTAAAATGATAGGTAAATTAGAATATACGAATATTACTTCGCTGAAAACTGATATTATGGGTTTTTTTAAGTATTTTCCCATGCAGTGTAGGCACGGTATAATAAGTATGTATCACAAGGTAAATGGTTATATTTCTGTCAATGGTGAATATATTAAATTTAAGGATGGAATTGGATATATTGAAAAAGATAGTGGAAGATCTTTTCCGAAGGAGTATTTTTGGATTCATAGCAACGACTTTGAAGAAAAGTGTTCGGTAGTGGCATCGATTGCAGATATACCGTTTATGGGATTTAACTTTCAGGGAATAATATGTGCGGTATGGTATAAAGGAGTAGAATATAGACTGGCTACTTACAATGGAGCTCGAGTAGTATCTTTTAATAAGGACCATTTGATTATAGAAAATAAAAATTGTAAGGTGGAAATATATATTTTTAATAATAAATGTTATGATTTATATGCTCCTAATAAGGGAAAGATGGAGAGGATAATAAAAGAAAATCCAGCCTGTAAAGCTAGATTCAAGTTTATATTTAAAAATAAGATTATGTTTGATTTTTTAAGTGAAAATACTAGTTTTGAGTATACTTATGATGAAATAAGCAATTAATTTTTTATTCCCAAGAAAGTACTTTACCTTGACTATCAGTGAATTCTCCCAATGCTATTGTAATAGCATCAATAAGTGGCCCTATGCCAAAAACTCCTAGGGTTAATAAATATATTATGCCTGTTCCTACTTTTCCTACGTAGAATCTATGTAATCCAAGTTTTCCCCAAAAAATATTTAACAGGAAGGCAACTAGTGGTTTCTTTTGGCTTTTTGATGATTGATTATTCATTTTTTGGATCTGTTGTAATAGATGTATGACTTGTTCAATAATAAGCCCTGTAAGTATATTGTTTATATTATCTTCAGTTGATTGAGAATTAGTAGATTTTTGTTTTTGTATTTTTTATCAGCTACTTGCATACTTAGAAAACATGGTATAGTTGAGGTAATTATACAACACAAAATTAAAGAAAGCAGTTTTATAAATTTTTTCATAATTCTTTATACTCCCCGTATTCATTGATTATATTTAAGCTATATTACATTTTAATTAAAAAGTCAATTTTTTTAATATTTTAGGAAGCGATCTTAAAGTTATGACAAGACGTAATATTATAAAGTCTTATGTAAATAATAAGAGTATTTGAAAAAGAGGGAATGTATGTTAAAAAGTATAAAATTAGTTTCAAATTGTGATAAGACGTATGATGTAATAATAGAATACGAAAACAATAATGCTGAATTTGGATTAGAATTTATTAACATAAGTAGTGCAAAGACTATGTCCGAGAAAATATTAAACTTTATAAGAAACAAGACAAAAAGCGTCAAAATCTCGAGCGTCAGAATACTGGTTTCGGGGGTGTTAATTACAACTATAGCATTTTCATCATTTATGTCTGTTTTTTCATCATCGAATAGATATAGTATGGGCTATTTATATAGCGGTACGGACATACAACACATTGAATATGTAAATAGAACAAATGATTCCTTGGATACTGTATCTCCAAGCTATTTTGACATAGAGGAAGATGGATCATTAAAACTTAATTATTTAAGTGAAAATCTTATAAATCAGATGCATAATAAAGGAATAAAAGTCGTACCGTTTTTAAGTAATCATTGGAATAGGACGGGTGGTATTAACGCATTAAAAAATGTAGGAGTGTTGTCTGATCAAATTGCTGACTATGTTGAAAAGTACAATCTTGATGGAGTAAACGTAGATATTGAGAACGTAACCCATGAGCAAAGAGACCAGTATACGGAGCTTGTAATATTACTAAGAGA